>CAYMTI010000113.1:0-5258 GCA_964393315.1 uncultured Planctomycetia bacterium | reverse complement strand
TTCTGCCTCTCGAAAATAATCGTTTAAAACAGGATCTAAATAAAGTGATACCCGAAAATGTGGCGAGGCAATACGGTATCTTGCCAGTTGACGTGTTCGGTAATGTCCTAACCGTGGCGATGTCCAATCCTCTTAACATAAAAGCCATAGAGGATATCGAAATGCTTACGAAAAGACACGTTCAAGTGTTTATCGGAACATTAACATCCATACGCGAGTCGATCGATAAATTATATGCACAGGAGTTATAAAATTCTATGACAAATTCCATTTCAAATAAAATCTGTGATCTCTTGATAAAAAGGAATATAGTACCGGAGGACCTGATTGACCGCTGCAAAGAGGAATCCGATCAAAGCAAAAAAAACATAACAGAAATACTGGTAGATAAGAAAATGGTTTCGAGTGAAGATGTCCTTATCATTTTGAGCGAGGTGCTCAGTTTTCCCCCGATCCGTCTTTCACAGTATAACATCGATATGGAAATACTAAAATTGATCCCACGAAAAATATCTTATTCGTATCTTGTCCTTCCAATCTCGCGCATCGGAAAACAGCTTACGGTAGCGATGGTCGACCCCCTGAATATTTTCGCGCTTGACGATCTTAGGATTATGACCAACCTGGAGATCAGCCCCGTTCTTGTCACGAAAGATGACATAATGGAAGCCTTGGCCTCTTACTATGAGAAAGATTCTCATGATGAACTTTCAGAGCTCGTTGAAGATATGAGGGATGGAAAAATGGAAATGGTATCCGAGGAGGAATCTACGGTTTCTTCTATGGAACTATTGCGCATAACTGAAGAAGCTCCCGTAGTTAAAATGACCAACATGATTATGGCCAGGGCGGTAAAAGAAAGAGCCAGTGATATTATGATAGAGCCCATGGAGGACAGAATACGCGTCCGGTATCGGGTAGATGGTGTTCTACATGAAAGTTTTGAGCCGCCAAAAAAATTCCATCAGGCGATCATTTCCCGTATCAAAGTCATGAGTGACCTTGATATAGCTGAAAGAAGATTGCCACAAGACGGACGGTTTCGGATAAAACTGGAGGGAAGAAAAGTAGATTTCAGGGTAGCTATTGTCCCCTCAAGTTTCGGGGAGAAATGCGCTCTGAGAATACTGGATAAAGAACAGGCCCGGACGGATCTTAACGCGCTGGGGTTCAAAGAAAGATCTATTGAGAAAATACAAAAGGCTGCTAAAAAGCCTCATGGCATGCTTCTTGTCTGCGGACCTACGGGATGCGGGAAAACAACTACTCTATACTCCATATTGAAATATGTCGAAGATCCGGAACTGAATCTTATAACGGTAGAAGATCCTGTTGAATTTGAGCTTAAGGGGATAAATCAGGTACAGGTCAATGAAGAATTGGGCCTTACCTTTGCGGGCTGCCTTAGATCCATATTGCGTCAGGATCCCGACATAATAATGGTCGGTGAGATCAGGGATTTTACAACTCTTGATGTAGCTATAAAGTCAGCTTTGACCGGCCATCTTGTATTGAGTACTCTTCATACGAACACTTCCGCCGAATCCATAGTAAGGATGATAAATATGGGTATAGAGCCTTTTCTGATATGCTCCTCTATAGAACTGATAGCAGCGCAAAGGCTTTTAAGAAAATTATGTTCTGATTGCAAAGAGTTGTATGAGCCTGCTCCGGATATCGCGGAACAGTACGGTCTTTTTGACGATAACGGTGACATCAAGAAAATATACAAACCACGAGGATGTCCCCGGTGTGGCAATACTGGATATAAGGGGCGGGTCGGTATAGTAGAATGCCTTGAATTGACCGATCCTATCAAAGATCTCATATTTAAGGACGCCCAGGCAAGTGAGATAGAGGTAGAAGCCCGGAAAGAAGGGATGAAGACTTTAAGGGAAAACGGAATAGAAAATGTTCTTGAAGGACTTACGAGTCTGGAAGATGTTTTGCGCATGACCATTGCTCCCAAAGAAACGGTATAAAATCATGAACTCATTAACAGACAGGATCGTTAAAGCGTTAAAAAAAGAAAAACTGCTCGATGACGAGCGGCTCAAAGCTGTACTGTCAAAATATGACAAAAGCGGGGAGAAAAGTATTCTGGATCTTTTCGTTGATATGGGAGTGGTTAAAGAAGAGGAATTATTGCCGATCTTGAGCCTGGAATTCGATGTTCCGCCTATTGATCTCTCCAGATATATCCTTGAGGCGGATAACATGCGGCTTCTTTCAGAGAAACTTATGAGGCGGTATTCTGTCGTTATACTTTCGAAAATAGGGGATAATATGGTCCTGGTTACTTCTGACCCTACGGACATATTCGCGATCGATGATATAAAGACCATAACCGGATGCGATATTGAAATAGCCTTGGCCTCGAAAAAAGACATACATACTGCCTTAGAATCTTTTTATTCCGAGGAAGAGAGCGATTTTTCCGAAATAATAGCGGAGGAAGGAGAGGAAGACGATGTCGAGGTCCTGGAAAGAAGGGAAGGGTTTGATCTTGGTGACGTCACCATGGAAAGCAATATGGCTCCCATTGTCAAAATGGTGGACCTTATCATAACTGAAGCTCTTAAGAAACGGGCCAGCGATATACATGTGGAGCCGGAGGAAAAGTCGCTTATTATACGGTACAGAATAGACGGGGCTTTGCAGCAGGCCTTTGATCTGCCTAAAAAAAATCAGAATGCAATAATAGCGAGGCTTAAGATCATGTCGAACCTCGATATTACGGAAAACCGGGTTCCCCAGGACGGAAGGTTCAGAATACGTTTCGAGAACAGGGAGATCGATTTCAGGGTCTCTATACTGCCTACTATTTTCGGGAACAAAATAGTATTGAGGGCTTTGGATAAAAGCAATCTTTCTATCGGCCTGGAGTCCCTTGGTTTTTTGCCCGAACCGCTGGAGGACTTTAATACGGCTTTATCCCGGCCGTTTGGGATTATTCTTGTAACCGGTCCTACCGGCAGCGGAAAATCCACTACGCTCTATTCCGTGCTTAACAATATGAACGTTCCGGAAAGAAATATAGTTACCGTTGAAGACCCGGTTGAATATCAAGTACCCGGAATAACTCAAATCGCCGCGAAACCAGAGATAGGTTTGGATTTTGCTAAGGGGCTGAGAGCGATCCTCAGGCAAAGTCCTGATATTATACTTG
Organism: uncultured Planctomycetia bacterium; assembly: GCA_964393315.1. GTDB lineage: Bacteria > Omnitrophota > Gorgyraeia > Tantalellales > Tantalellaceae > CAYMTI01. Next base: position 2,089 of record CAYMTI010000113.1, on the reverse strand, counting down.
TAGGGGAAATAAGGGATTTTGAAACCGCGGATATAGCTATAAAAGCCTCTCTTACCGGGCAGATGGTCCTTAGTACTCTTCATACAAATGATTCGGTAGGGGCAATAACACGACTTATAAACATGGGTATCGAGCCTTTTCTTGTTTCTTCCAGCCTTGTAATGGCCTGCGCGCAACGGCTTTTAAGAAAGATTTGTCCTAATTGCAAGGCAGAAATACAGCTGCCTGAAAAGTTATTGAAAGAGTTAAAAGAAAAACATCCGGAAATTTCAGACGATCATAAGTTTTATAAAGGAAAAGGATGTTCACGATGTAACAACACGGGTTATAAGGGGCGGATGGCGACATTGGAGACTCTCCTGCTAGATGATATCATAAGGCAAATGATCAATCAGCATAGATCGGAGAGCGACATCAGACAGTATCTAAGGGAAAAGAACGTTCGCACTTTGAGGGATAACGCGATGATAAAATTCATCAAAGGGTTAACTACTTACGAAGAAGTTATGCGTATAACATGACCCTGAGATATTTGTAGAGCTGAATATCGAGAGAGTAAGTTTTTGTAGGATGAAATCTGTTTTTATAAGGAAATTTTATGAAAAAATTTATTTATACCGCTAAAAATAAAGAAGGCAAAACCGTAAAAGGCGAGATCGAAGTAGCATCTAAAGACCTTGCGCTGGGAGCATTGCGGGAAAAAGGTCTTCTTATCCTGAAACTAGATGAGACCAAATCTGAAGGGCTCAGCGCACAGATATTCAAGAAAAAAAGTAAAGGCAAAGTTCCTATGGAGGAACTCGTACTTTTTACCCGGCAAATGGCTACAATGACAGCGGCGGGTATTACTATAGTTACGGCTCTTGATACTTTGTCGGATCAGGTCGATAACGTTGGATTTAAATCTGTGCTTCGAGATGTAAAGGAATCGGTAAATACCGGGGCCAGTCTTTCCGAAGCGATGTCCAAACATACCAATGTATTCTTCGGATATTTTGTCAATATGATCAGAGCCGGGGAATCTAGCGGTACGCTTGATGATGTGCTTGAAAGAGTTGCTTCATATCTTGAAAAGACCAGTGCTCTTCAAAAGAAAATAAAATCGGCTATGATATACCCTATGGTCGTATCATCTATGGCGATAATAATAACGCTTGTGATGATCTTAAAGGTCATACCGGTTTTTGAGGATATGTTTTCCGGTTTTGGAGCTAAACTTCCCGGTCCGACACAGTTTTTAATAAATGTGAGTAATACGATGCGTAGTTCATTCTGGGCTGTAGCAATAGTCTTAGGCATCCTTGTTTTCATCTTGAAATGGTATATAAGGACCGACGGAGGCCGGGCTCTGATCGACGGGTTCAAATTGAAAATGCCTGTTTTCGGACCTCTTTTACGAAAGGTGGCAATAAGTAAATTTACCAGGACATTGAGTACGCTTGTTAAAAGTGGTGTTCCGATATTATCGGCGTTAGACATTGTTTCCAAAACCTCGGGTAATGTTGTAGTTGAAAAAGCGGTTGGGGATGTCAGGAACAGTGTGCAGGAAGGTGAAAGTATCGCCAAACCTATGGAACAAAGCGGTATCTTCCCTCCGCTTGTTACCCGAATGGTCGAAGTAGGCGAGAAAAGCGGGGAACTTGAAAACATGCTCTCTAAGATAGCTGATTTTTATGATGAACAGGTTGATGTAGCTGTTGACGGGATGACTAGTCTTATTGAACCTCTCATAATAGCTTTCCTTGGGATAGTTATAGGAGGTATAGTTCTTTGCATGTTTTTGCCTATATTTAAAATGTCATCACTTATACAATTTTAGAATTTTCGTAAATAATTTGTTCGAATACTGTAAAATAAAAAAAAGTCAATAACAAATATTAGGGTTGGCTCTAATAAATAAATATATCTTATTACAATAAGTTATAAACAGGATAATTATTATAAGAGAGCATACAATTATCTGTAAAAATTGCGGAGCTTCTATAAACTTTGACGATTCTGTCTGTAAATACTGCAATAATTCTTTATTTTTTATATTCTCGCTTGAAGCTGATAAAAAACGGAAGTTAGATTTAATCAAATTGCGGCC
>CAYMTI010000112.1:0-5268 GCA_964393315.1 uncultured Planctomycetia bacterium | reverse complement strand
TTTTAACAAAATTAACGTTGGAATCACCATTTATATCTCACATATTATCAGGTCTGGCCCGGAATTATTCCGTTCCCGCGGAAGAACTAAATAAGGATAATCTAAAAGTTCTGTCAACTTGGATAGGGGGAAAAAGGTTTACAGCGATAACTAAGACGCATGTTAATTTTCCAGGGAAAAGAGCTGACTTCTATTTATGAAATATGGTAATTAGCCAAGAGAGTCGGGGATACTATGTTTTTCTGCCGCGCCAGTATCTGGAGAGAAAAGATCCGCTTAAGTTGTGCCAGATACTGAATATTGCTCCGGTTAGAGCGGACAAGGGTGTGAAGTATTTTAAAGCCAGCGCGACGGCTAACCCGGAATTCTGCATACCTACTTCTATAGCTATGGTCCTGGATTCTGTTTTAGTCCGTTTCAGGGCGCGTGCTATGCCGTAACCTGCGGAAAGACCGAAGAGGTTATGCGATATTACGCCGATAGCCAGAATCCATCCGGATGTTGCCAGGTTATCACGATTTAAAGCTACAATAATGGCGATTATAAGTACGATGGCCGCAACTGATATTAACGGAAATATCTTTTTCAGAGGCGAAACTTTTCTCCCCCATAATGTATTTATAGCTACACCCAAAGCCACAGGGATTATTATTATTGTCAGTATGGTAGTAAGCATCTTTAACACAGGAACCGGTACGGTCTGACCGACAAGCAGCCAGCATAAGAACGGGGTAAGGCAAAAGGATATAAGTGTCGTGATCAGCGTCAATATAATAGATAAAGCGACATCAGCTTTCGCGAGATAGCATATAACATTGGACGCCGTACCTCCCGGGCAGCACCCGACCAGGACCATACCTATCTTTAATTCCAGAGGTAAAGACAGCATATTGCTTATCAAAAGCGCGGATAACGGCATGATCGTATATTGCAAGGTAACGCCGATAGCTATGGAAAAAGGCCGTTCAAATATTCTCTTAAAGTTCTCAGGTTTGAGGGTCATGCCCATTCCCAGCATTACGATCGCTAATAGGGGTACGATAGCCGGTTTTAGCCCGGAAAAAATGTTCGGGAAAAAGAAAGCTGTTACGGAAAAAATGATCGCCCATAAAGGGAATAATGAGGTTACTGTTGTCAGCATGAGATAGAGGTTCTCCTTAAAGTTAATTTATTTTCACTTAATTCTAGACGGGCAGGTATCTTTTACTCTCTCATGTATAGAATATACCATATAGTCAATATTATTTGAACAGTTGCTTTTGAAGCCGGGGGGCAAGGGTCTTAGTAACACATAAGGCGGGATCTTTCAGGGATAGGAGGAGATCACCTTTACAATAGTTGCAAGGGCTCTTCTTAAAGGGTATAATGCCAAAAAAAGGAAATTAAATGGAAACAGGAATTCACACCTTGAAAGATGGACGGAAGCTCGGGTATTTGGAATACGGGGAGCAGGTGGGGTGTCCTGTGTTTTTCGCCCACGGCGGTCCGGGTTCGCGGATAGACGGTGAATTTTTCCATGAAGAAGCGAAACTTAGACATTACCGATTTATTGCAGTTGATCGTCCCGGGATGGGAGAGTCTACCTATTTAGCCGGGCGTAGGTTTCTGGATTATCCTTCCGATATAAGTGAATTGGCCGACACGTTGGGAATAGATAAGTTCGGGGTTATGGGATGGAGCGGGGGAGGAGCTCACACGACGGTTTGTTCTTTCGCTATACCAGAGAGGCTTCTTTTTAATATAACGTTCGGGGGGTATACCAATTTCGCGGAGCTGCCTGAGGCGGAAAAATATCTGAAGGGCAAGATGGACCGGATAGCGGTGGGGTTATCTAAGAAACATCCACGGCTATTTAAATTTTTTTTCGATCTTATGAATTTTAGTGAAAAATTTTTCCCGGAAGCGTATTACAAAGAGATCATTAAAGAATTGTGCGAAGCCGATCAAGAGATCGCCTCAGATGAAAATTTTAAAAAAATATTTATGAACAGTCAGAAACAGGCTTTTAAGCAGGGTAGCCGAGGGGTTGTAACCGATGCCGCGATCCATTATTTAGATTGGGGATTCAGCTTGCGGGACATTCACGGCAAACTTAATATTTTTCACGGATCGGAAGATACCCTTGTTCCGGTTGAATATGCCAAGCATATAGCGGCGAACGCGCCGAATTGCGATTTGCATATTTTGAGTGGAGAAGGGCATTTGTTCCCCTGCAGACATATGAAAGAAATATTTGATTTGGCCGATTATGAGAGGGGAAAACAGGGGTCCTTAGGATAATCTTTATGCTAAATTTTTCTATAAAATAAATTCCGGCAGCAAATTATAATGTCCGGAAGGTCTTGGGGAGCTCTTTTTTACATTTTGGGTTTTAGGTAAGCTATAGCCCACTTTGTGCCCAGGGTCTATTCTCCGTTCTCGGGAAGGGAAAGCTTTATATGAAACGTATCTTAACCGTGATAAATAACAGAAGCATATCTTTTAAACTTGTATTTTTTATCCTTTCAAGTTGTGCCCTTATTTTTTCAGCTATATTCATTTATAGTTACGGTGTTTCCCGGAGGATACTTATCGAAAAGATAGAATCCGCCGCCGAAAGCCTTATTTCCGGTACGGTACATAACATCGAAACAAAAATACTGCCGGCGGAGAAAGTCCCGGAATATATATCTCTTACAATGGCGGACCCTTATATCGATGGAAAAGATATTGAGGGATTTATCCGATCGGCACTGGAGAAGAACCCGGAAATATACGGCAGTGCTATAGCCTTTGAACCCTATGCATTCAAAAAAGAAAGGTATTATTACTCACCATATATGTACAGGGAAGGGAAGGATATTAAATTTACCGATCTAGGAAATGATTCTTATGATTATTTCAACTGGGATTGGTATAAAATCCCCAAAGAACTGGGGCATTCCGTATGGAGCGAACCTTATTACGACAAAGGCGGAGGGGATACTCTCATGGTTACCTATTCGGCGCCTTTTTACCGCATAATTGACGGACGGAAAAAGTTCTCGGGTGTAGTTACCGCGGACCTTTCCTTGTCATGGCTTAAGGAAATGGTATCTTCTTTAAAAATAGGGCAGACAGGATACGGGTTCCTGGTCTCTAAAGAAGGAAGGCTTATCACGCATCCCGATAAAAATATCATTATGAAAAAAATGATCTTTAATGAGGATGATTCGCAGAAAGGCGGTTTGCTTAGCATCGTAGGAAGAGCGATGAAAAAAGAAAAAATAGGGTTCGTGTTGACAACAGAACCTGATACGGGGCAAAAAGTATGGATAGCATACGCGCCGTTACCTGCTACCGGGTGGTACTTGGCGGCAGTTTTTCAAAAAACAGAATTACTTGAGGAGCTGCATAAATTGAATAGCGTGGTTGCCGTGGTGGGTGGGGTCGGTCTTTTATTCCTGGCCGCGGTGATAACCCTTTTCGCTAATTCTATAACCAAACCGCTTAAAGTCCTGGCTTTAAAGACCCGCAACATAGCAAAAGGGGATATGGATTTTGATCTGCCCGGACCAGATTCTAAGGACGAAGTGGGAAGCCTTTCCCAGGCATTCCGGTATATGAAGGTAGAGTTGTCAAATTATATAGAGCGGCTTACCAGAACTACTCAAGAAAAAGAAAAAATAGAAAGTGAACTGAAAATAGCCAGCATTATACAGCTGGGCACTTTACCCAGAGTCGCACCCCCGTATACCGGGAGAAATGAATTTGAGCTCTGCGCCACGATCAAACCGGCTAAGGAAGTCGGCGGGGATTTTTACGATTTTTATTTTATTGACGATGAACATCTTGCTTTTGTCATCGGGGACGTATCGGGTAAAGGAGTTCCCGCCGCGATCTATATGGCGATAGCTAAGACGTATATACATGCGGTGGCGAAGACAGTAAAAGAACCCGTGGAAGTTATGCGTAAGGTGAATGAAGAGCTTTCATGCGATAATGTGTCCGAGATGTTCGTCACTGTATTTTTTGGCGTTTTGAATATTAAAACAGGAGAGATAAGTTACGCCAACGCGGGGCATAATCCGCCGTTCATTATACACAGAGATGGAGAGACGGAAAAACTTGATGGTAAAGGGGGCTGTATGCTTGGTGTTTTTGAGGATTCTCATGCCGGCGGCGGGGATATCAGGCTTAAGAACGGTGATATTCTCTTCATGTATACCGATGGGGTTACCGAAGCTATGGATACAAAGCGTGAAGAGTTTTCATGTGAAAGATTGGAGAAAGTACTTCTTGCCAACAAAAAAGAACCGATAGAAAAAATAGCCGAAGAGGTTCTTTCCGGGATAGCGGATTTTGCCCGAGGCGCGCCGCAGGCTGATGACATAACGACCCTGTCCCTGATGTTTAAAGGATAAATTTCCTGGATGTAGCTTTAATTTGTACGGTAATTTAGCTTTCCTTGCTTCGGGGCCCCAAAAATATAGGTTGAAAATCCGTAGTTTATAATGACATGAAATCCTATGCATAAAAAAACAAAAACAACAGAACTCGAGGATCTAACGCTGGTAAAACTTTTTGAGACTATAAATAGAAAGTACAGCGACAAACCCGCTCTTCAGGTCAGGACAAGATCCGGGGGATTTGAGAAATAATCTTTCAGGACCCTGGGGAAAAGAGCTGTCGATGTTTTTTCCACGTTAGTAAGTATTGGAATAGAAAAAGGTGACAGAGTGGCTATTCTGTCCGAAAGCAGGCCGGAATGGGCGATAGCTTTCTTCGGGATAACAGCGTGCGCGGCTATTGTCGTGCCGCTTGACGTAAAGCTGAGCGAAAAAGAAATACAGTTCATTTTAAACGACAGCCGGGCAAAATGTCTTTTTGTCAGCGGTGATCATTTTGATAAGATAAAAGAATTAAAATCCGTTCTCCCGCATGTGAAGAACGTGATCCTTATGGATGATATTAAACATCATGACGAAATTTTGTTTAAAGATATTAAAATTCAAAAAGAAGCGGAAAAGAAGAGACCCACATATCCGGACGACAGCGTGGTACTGGTTTATACGTCGGGGACTACCGGGGTAGCCAAGGGAGTCGAACTCACTTATAAAAACCTTTTTTATCAAGTCCGTGCGTTCAGTGAGATCATACACTATAGTGACAAAGACAGGTTTCTGTCCATTCTCCCTCTAAACCACATGTTGGAGATCACCGGCGGGCTTATAGCCCCTTTGTACGCGGGCGCCAGTATTACCTATTGCGGCAGTTACAAACCGGATAAAATGCTTGAAATTATAAAAA
>CAYMTI010000111.1:0-5338 GCA_964393315.1 uncultured Planctomycetia bacterium | reverse complement strand
CAGAGTAGATAGGCTACTGGAAGAGAAAAAAGAAATAGTTAATTTAAGGGAATAACTGGGGATGGTTCCAGATGGGGGATAATATATGATTTCACCTGATCTGTTTTGGACAAGAATAATTATTATAATCATACGTGTTTCAATATTAGTCCAAGGAAATCCAAATATTTATCTGGGATAATTTTTTTTATGATTTTAAAATTATCACGTAATTTACTTATGTATAAGATCTTATCTTGATAGGAAAGGCCGTCTGCAGAAAGCCAGCGGGCTTTGCGAAGTTATTATTCTAAAACCGCATAAAAAATCCTGTAAAATATTGAACGTACGGGTACTCAGTTAGATATTTTGGGAAGATTATTCGGATAAAGTATGATAAGATGCCTCTATTATGCGCGAACAAATAATCAGATTTTTCCTCAAAAGACATTTATTAGCCAATCTCATATTTATCGGAGTATTGATAGGCGGCATTTTTGCATGGAGAGGTCTTCCGAAAGAAGAACTGCCGGATATTACCTTTGACAGTGTTAGAATATCCACCAGCTATCCCGGAGCGTCAACCGAAGACGTGGAGTATTACGTTACAGAGCCTATTGAGGAAGCAATACGTGATATTGACGGGGTGTACCGCGTCTTCAGTTCTACAAGTATAGGTAATTGCACGGTGACCGCCGAGATAGAAAAAGACCACCCGGACAAGGAATCCGTTATATCCGAGATACGCAACGAGGTCCTGGATGTTGACCTGCCTTTGGAGATCATAGATGACCCGCATGTAAGGGTATTCAAAACCTCCCGTAAAGCTATAATAGACGTCGGTCTCATATACCGGGGGCATAACGTGCTAGATATTCCTTCCCGGGAAAAACTCCAGACATACGCTTTAGTACTTGAAGATGAACTTATGAACCTGCCGGAAGTCAATTCCGTTAGCAGGAACGGATATTTGAATGATGAAATACATGTAGAGGTAGACCCGGAAAAGCTAAAAGAATATAACATAACTTTCAATACTGTTATGCAGGAGATCAAGAACGGCAATGTGCGGCAGCCAGCGGGAAGCATAGAGAACATTAAAGAACCTAAAGTCACTCTTTCGGGAGAGCTTGATACCGTTGAGAAGATAGAGGAAATGAGCGTTCAGGGAGGGTTTCAAGGTCAGATAATAAGAGTAAAGGACCTGGCAAAGGTAGAGAAAAGCTATGAAAAAACAGAAACCGTACTCAAAATAAACGGTCACGAAGGATTATTCCTAAATGTAAGGAAAAATACAGGGTATGGCATAGTAGATGCGGTAAAAGCTGTAGATAAAGTGGTAAAGAACTTCTCGGATAATACGCTTAAAGGTACGGGTATCGAGATAATTCTCCTGGATGACGAATCTTTTGACGTCAGGAACAGGTTAAGCCTGATCAGTTTTAACGGGGCCATAGGTTTTATTATGGTGTTGTTGATACTTTTTATTTTTCTTGATTTCCGTTCAGGTCTATGGGTAGCGCTGGGAATACCTTTCACTTTCTGCTTTACTCTTATCGGGGGACTGCTTATAGGATATTCGATCTATAACATAACACTGGCCGCTATAATCATAGTTATGGGCATGGTAGTGGATGACGCTATAGTTGTGGCCGAAAATGTAAGCCGCATGGAGGTCACCGGGCTCTCCAGAGAGGAGGCCAGTGTTAAAGGTACGTCTTTTGTTTTCCTGCCGATAATCGCCAGCATTCTCACCACATGTGTAGCGTTCGTTCCGCTTTTCTTTTTCTCGGGACGGTTTGGTATTATGGTGAAGTTCATCCCTCCCATAGTGTTTCTAATGCTGGGTGGAAGTTTGTTTGAGGCGCTTTTTATATTACCGGGACATATGACGCTTTCCTTTGGGAAGAATAGAGGACACGCAAGATCCAGGGGCGAAAAATGGGTACTTATAGCCGAAAATAAATATGAGAAAATGGTTAAAAAAATGTTGAAATATAAAACCATGGTTTTTATATTTTTCGCGGTGTTATTGGTGCTGGCCGGCTACCTGGCTTCAAACGGCATGAAATTTGTAATGTTTCCGGACGAAGAGACCCGTCAGATAAGGCTTTCCGCGGAAGCGCCGCCTGGAACGATGAAATATGAGACGGCTAAAATGTCACAGCCTTTGGAGGATGTAATACAAGAGTATACCGGACAAGAGGTGGTCGGGTTCAGGAATGAAATAGCCCGGTCAAGAAGAGGTTCGGCCGCTCAGGAAAATAAGTTCCGTATGAGAATAGAGATACTTCCAAAAGAGAAAAGAAAAAAATCAGCGGATAGATTGATCGGAGAATGGAAAAAGAAAATGGAAGGAATTGAAGATATAGATAATGTCCGTATGAGCAAGACCTGGCACGGACAGGATTCGGCAAGTCCTATCGAGATACTTATTAAAGAAAACAACAATGACCGTAGATATAAGCTGGCTGACGAACTTGCCGGCCGTTTGCGGGAATGGCCCGCTATTATGAACGTAGAAATAGACCGCCCCATATATAATCCCGAATATCGATTGACGCTTAACAGGGATAAAATAAGACGCCTGGCAATAAACCCTTCGGATATCGCCAAAACCTTAAGGGCGGCTCTTGAGGGAACCATACTTTACGAGTTCAGCGGGGATGAAGAGCCGGTTTATGTAAGATTGACCGTTATTCCTGACGCCAAAGATGACATCAGTAAGATATTTGAAATACCGGTGGAGAACCAGGGGCAGTATCTTGTGCCTCTTAAAGATCTTGTTTATCTTGAAAAAGTGGAAGGTCCGGATTCTATAATAAGGGAAGACATGAAAAGATGCACTACGGTATATGCCGATCTTGTCCCGCATTCGGGACAAACTCCGCTCGAGATAGCAACAAATTTCGAAAAAAATGTCTTTCCCGAATTAAAAGCTGAATATCCTACTTCTATAGTTGAGTTCAGAGGGGAAGTCAGGGATACCAGAGAATCGGGAAAGGATTTTATCTTCGCGATAGTAATGGCAGTATTATTCGTTTACATAATATTGGCGCTTTTATTTGATTCTCTTTTTAAACCCCTACTGATAATGCTTTCTATACCTTTCGGGATAGTGGGGATAATACTGGCATTCTGGTTTCATGGGATAAATATGTACGGATTTTTCGCGATCATAGGGGCTTTAGGGTTGGCGGGGGTTGTAGTGAATGATTCAATAATAATGGTGACGAAACTTGAACGAGTGTTCGATCCGGCTAAGGACTGGCTGGAAAAAGACGCTCAAATAGCGAATATAGCTAAGTCCCGATTAAGAGCAGTTGTGCTTACAACACTTACTACCGTAGTAGCTATTATCCCTACGGCTTACGGCTGGGCTGGATATGACGCTATGCTGGCACAGATGATGCTGGCTGTAGCATGGGGACTTTTGTTCGGTACTTTAATAACTTTGATCCTGGTTCCGTGTATGTATAGTTTATATAAAGGTTTAGTTTTCAGATTTGTCCGGGGAGATTGATGATGAGAAAGGCGATCTTACTGTTGTCTATAATTTATATCTTTAATCCTGTTCTTCCCGCCCAAGGGTCAGGAGAAAGCAATGGTTTGTCTCTTGATGAATTTATAGAAACAGCCTGCGCCAGAGATAAAGTATTTGAGGGAATACTGATAGAGAATCTGAAACTTAATTATACAAAAAAACTGGAAATGCCGGCCGATGATATAGTTTTTTCCTCAAAGGCGGAATATGTAGCTTTTGTTAAGCAGGAGGAGAAAGGATATCCTGTATATGATGTGGAACTCAGTAAACTTTTCCCTTTTACTGCTACGGAAATAGAGGCCGGCTATACGTCCACTATGAAAGACACTCTGCTGGGGGATATAGACGCTGAATTTTATGCCAGAGTATCACAATCGGTAGCCAGGAACGCTTTTGGAAAAGCTACAAGGCTTTTGGATAAGATAGTGGGCATGGAAATAGGTATAGCCAAATATCAGATAGCCGAAGCATATGAACAATATCTTTCGGATATTATACACATATATTATAACTGGTATGAATCTTATGAGAACGTTAAGACCGCGGAAAGGTCATATAATGAGAATATAAAGCTCCTTAAAAATGTTGAGGAAAGACAGAAAAATAATATCGCCCTGCCTGTCGATGTTAATAAGGTTAAGCTGCAGGTACTTTTAAAAAAGGAAACGCTGCTTTCCGTGAAACGCCAGTTTAAACAGGACACTAATCTAGTAAGGAAGAGTATAGGGTATGATACTGAAGAAGGTATTATCCCTTCAACGTCCGATCAGTACGATGATGTAGTGATCGATTTTGAGAAAGAATATAGGGAATTCAGGGAAAAGAGCAGGACAGCCAGGATGCTTGATCTTTTAGAAAAAAAGAGTGATCTGGAAGTAGATAAAGACGCGGATGATCTTCTACCCTCAATAGAGCTTTTCGCGGAGTATTCCATCAAGGCCGATGACCGTGAGCTGGAAAACGATGACAAAAGAGTGATGGCGGGATTGACCCTCGAGTATCCGTTTCCCGGACAGGTTGAACATGCCGAGTATAAAACATCAAAAATAGAGTCCAGGAGACAAAAACTTGAGACGATAAATACCCATATACTGATATATACCCGGCTCCGCAATCTATATCGGGAGATAGAGAACACCAGAGAACTTATCAAGATAGCGGAAGAAAAAATAAAGACCGCAAGTTCTATAGTCGACGATGATACCGTTAATTATTCTTATGGCAAAGTGATCCTTAATAATTTTATAGACGAGGTAAATCAGCTTGACGCTAACAGGTTCAGCAAGATACAGTATAGCATCAAGCTTAAAAAACTCATAATAGACTGGCTGACTTTGACCGACCGGCTTGTCAGGAAGAAAGACCTGGATCTATGACAGTACCTGGTCGGGAATGTGGCGGAGTTATTCGACGTTGTAATGCAAAAAAACAGGTTTAATTCTGTTTGTTTTTTAAGTTCTTGACCTTGACATCATATATATATATGTTAACATAAAAACATAATGATTTTACCGCAAAAGATGTTATTAGGAGTGAGCCTATAGTTTAAAAGTCATGGAGTTTTAATTGAAACCAAAAAACACTTAAGCCAATATAGATGTAATATAGAAGCTGAAGTGGATTTTGGTTCTTTAAAAAAGAGCCGAAGTTCGCAGCAAGTTTAACTTCGGCTCTTTTTATTTTGTCTGTGGGAAGATATTGAATGAGTTTATACTGCGGTATTTTTCCAGTCAGTTCTCCCTGAAGAGAGTAATTGAGAGAACGAGACTGTCAAGTTTTGTGTGTCTGAAGCACCGGTTTATTATATCTGGATAA
>CAYMTI010000110.1:0-5393 GCA_964393315.1 uncultured Planctomycetia bacterium | reverse complement strand
TATTTCAAGAACTTTACTATCACACCCGGCTTCCCGGGATATATCCAGTGCGCATTTAAGCTCTTTCCCTGCTTTCTGTCCGTAATCAAATATCAGCGAGGTACACTTATAATCCCGGTTAGCTATATAAAGCGTTACAGCGGAATCCATACCGCCGGATAACAAAACAACTGCTTTTTCCATAATTTATTTTAGGTTCAAACCCTGTTATCAGGAACAGCGGCAACTACATACCTCATCCACTCTATCCCTATAACTTTATTATTCCACATTATCCCCGGATCCCAAAACGTTTCCCGCGCTATAGACCGCCGAGGAGTTCTCTGTTTCCCAAACTGTAACATTATATATTTGAAGTTCAGAAAGTTTTTTTGACAATTTATTAAAAATATATTCAGCTATACACTCACTGGTCGGATTGACTTTTTTAAAATATTCCAATTCATTCAAATATTTATGATCAAGCCCGCACATTATTTCTCTAAGTGACCTTTTCAACTCGGTAAAATCAATGACCATGCCTAAATCATTGAGCTTTTCCGATCCCGCACATACCTCAACTTTCCAATTATGACCGTGAATATCCTCACATTTCCCTTTATATCCCCTCAAGTTATGAGCACTGCTAAAATGAGATCTGACCTTGACTTTATACATAGTTTAGTTTGGGGTTCTGGGTTAGAAGTTCGGAGGGCAACTCACCCTCTTTCTCTTTTCTTCCGGTTCACTTCATTCAAAATAGGGTTTTGTCACTTCTTTCCATTTCTCCTGGGCTTTAAGTATAAAATTACACACTTCTCTCACGGCTCCCCCGCCTCCCGGTTTCTCCGTGACGAAATGCGCGAATTCCTTCACCTCTTCAACGGCGTTTTCAGGACAAACAGCAAGTCCCACTCTTTTCAGAACAGGAATATCTATGAGATCGTCGCCAACAAAACAAAACTCTTCGGGCTGAAGATCAAAATTACTCATTATATCTTTGAATGCCTCTATCTTATAATGGCAATCCTTATAGACCTTATCTATTCTCAGCTCCTCACATCTTTTCTGAACTATATCGGACCCTTTCGCCGTTACAACCACGCATTTTATCCCCGCGTTCTTGATAAGAAAAATACCAAGACCGTCATTAACATTAAAATTTTTGATCTCCTCGCCGCTGTCAGTGTAGATCAGTTTCCCGTCCGTAAGCACCCCGTCTATATCCAGAATAAGTACCTTTACCTTTTTCGCTCTTTCTATAATCCCACTAGAATGTTTTTTGTTCATTTAATCCTCTCTCCCGGAATCATACAAGACCCGCTTTTAAAATATCCTGGACATCCAGTATCCCGACAGGCTTATTATTCTTATCAACAACGGGTATTTCATCTATTTTTTTATCTCTTAATACCTCAAAAGCTTCCGCTGCAAGCTTCTCCGGTCTTATAGTTACGGGATCCTTCGTCATCACATCCCCTACCTTTTTTTTGAACAGGTTTGCGTCTTCATCAAGATGACGCCTTAAGTCCCCGTCAGTGAATATCCCGGTCAATCTGCCTTTAAGATCAACAACTGTGGCAGATCCTGCTTTAAGTTCAGTTACTTTGAAAAGGACCGATTTGACCTTTTCGTTTTCTTTTACGATAGGCGTCCCGGATTTTGGCCTCATTATATCCTCAACTGTTAAGAGAAGACTTTTTCCAAGAGCCCCGCCGGGATGAAAAAGAGCGAAATCTTTAGGTTTAAATTTCTTTTTTTTCAGAAGAGAAATAGCAATAGCGTCACCCAGTGCAAGCATAGCCGTGGTCGAGGTAGTTGGAGCCAGCCCCATCGGACAAGCCTCTTTATCTACTGAACTATCCAGAACAAAATCACTGTTTTTGGCAAGAGTGGAATTTTTGTTTCCCGTGACCGATATAAGCCCCGCGCCTATCTTTTTTATAATGGGAAGTAATTTTACTATCTCTTCGGTTTCCCCGCTATTGGAAAAAGCGATGATCACATCATCGGCTGTAACCCTGCCCAGATCGCCATGAAGCGCTTCCGCCGGATGAAGGTACAGTGAAGGTGTTCCCGTTGAAGACATGGTCGCAGAGACCTTCTGTGCTATAAAACCGGGCTTTCCCATCCCCGTGATTATAACTCTTCCCTTTGTCCTGGCCAGAAGATTTATGATCTTACCGAAATCCTTACCGATCTTTCCCGCCAGTTTACCTATAGCTTTGCTTTCATTCATAAGAACTTTTTTAGCGCTATTTATGCTCATCTTATCTTACCGCCTTTTCCACTTTCTTTATTTCTTCAAGAAAAGAACCCAATTCTGATAATTTTACCATATTAGGCCCGTCACTGAGCGCATCACCCGGGAATTCATGCACCTCAAGGAACAAAGCATCACATCCTATAGCTACCGCGGCTTTTGAAAGAGGGAGGACATACCGTGAATCCCCTCCACTGGAAGACCCTTTTCCCCCGGGCCTCTGTACCGAATGAGTAGCGTCATACACTACCGGATATCCCGTCTCAGACAATATCGGGATCGCTCTGAAGTCATTTATGAGCATGTTATAACCAAAAGTAGTTCCTCTCTCTGTCAAAAGTATATTATGATTACCCGCCGCCTCCGCTTTAGCTATAACATTGGTCATTTCGGAAGGAGACATGAACTGCCCTTTCTTTATATTGATCGCTTTTCCTGTCTCCGCAGCTTTAACAACAAGATCCGTCTGCCTGCAAAGAAAAGCCGGGATCTGTATAACATCAAGCACCTCCCGTGCTTTTTCCACTTCATCCACGGAATGAACATCGCTTACAACGGATACTTCCGCTTTTTCTTTTATCTTTTTCAATATCCTAAGCCCTTCAGATAATCCTGGACCCCTGAAAGATTCTATACTGCTTCTATTTGCCTTATCATAACTCGCCTTAAACAAGAACGGAATATCCATCTCCAGGGCAATATTCTTTAACTTTAAGGCATGTTCAAGAGCGCTCTCTTCTGACTCTATAACACAAGGGCCCGCTATAAGCACAAGTGGATGCCCCGATCCTATCTGCATATTATTTACATTCACCGTTCTTTTTTTCATCTTCTACCCCGACATTTTATTTTAAACTTATCTGTTCCCGGCTGTCTAAAAGTACTTGTCTGACCTTCTCCAGGTCTTCCTGTGTATCAACCCCGATGGTATCATATCGCGTTTCAATGGTCTTTATCTTATATCCATGTTCCAGGACCCTGAGCTGTTCAAGTTTCTCATCCATTTCAAGCATTGACTTGGGCAGGTTTGTATAGGTGAACAGGAAATCTTTAGTATAGGAATACAATCCTATATGCTTGAAATATCTGGCGCTTATATCAGGTGAGATCGTAGAGTCCGGAAGCAATTCCGCTTGTTCTTCTTTTTCTCTGATAAAAGGTATAGGGCTTCTGGAAAAATACAGAGCATAGCCTTTTCTGTCAACAACGGCTTTGACCACACCGGGATCATTGATGTCCTCCTTATGGTGTATTCTTTTTATCAACGTCGCCATTTGAAGCCCCTTTTCATACTCGAAAACCTGTGCCAGTTCATCTACCATCAACGGGTGCACAAGGGGTTCATCAGCCTGTACATTAATAAAAACATCAGCATCTATACCATTAGCCAGTTCCGCTATCCTGTCCGTACCGGAAGGCTGTTCGGGCGAAGTGAAAACGGCTTTACCCCCGAAAGATTCTACGGCCTTTATGACCTTCTCCTTATCCGCGGCAACGATCACATCGTCAACGCTGTGGGCCTTACTTACCCTCTCCCATACATGTTGTATCATGGGTTTTCCGTTTATATCCGCCAGAACTTTACCTTTCAGCCTGGTAGACTGCCATCTTGCCGGAATAACAGCTACTACTTTCATAATATTCCGCCTCCTGTTGGGTTGTTGATAGAAAAGACCGGGAACATCATAACGCTCCCCTGGTCATTTTCTTCAATTTGTTCAGAAGCTCACTTTTTTCTATGGCCGCGACACCCGCTTTACCAACCACTATACCCGCGGCGCAATTCGCTATATGAGCCGATATTATAGGTGAAGAACTTTCGATTATAGCCAGGGTATATACCGCTATCACAGTATCGCCGGCGCCGGATACATCAAAAACTTCCTGAGCCAGAGTAGGTATTTTTCTGGGGTTCTTATTTTTCTCAAAGACCATCATCCCGCGTTCTCCAAGCGTAACTAGAACGACTTTCGCGTTAAGCTTTTTTAACAGAACGTTTCCGCCTTTAATGAGGCTCTTGTCATCTTCCAGTTTAAATCCAACCGCTTTCGCTGCCTCATGATGATTGGGAGTTATAACGCTCACTCCTTTGTAATAAGAAAAATGGCTTTCTTTCGGATCTACCGCGACTATCTTTTTATACTTTTTAGCTAGTGGCACTACCATCTGAAGCAGTTCAGGGGTAATAAGCCCCTTCCCGTAATAAATATAAAATGAAATTAAAAAAGGAGATGCAGTATGGGTAAAGATCTTGAAATTAATGTAAACGACCAGAATTTTGAAGATGAAGTTATTAAGGCTTCTTCAACGGTGCTGGTCGATTTTTGGGCCGAATGGTGCGGGCCATGTAAAATGATAGCCCCGATCATAGGTGAAATAGCCAGGGAATATGAGGGCAAACTGAAGGTTTGCAAGCTAAACGTAGAAGAAGGCCCGCAAACTTCCTCAAAATATGGAGTTATGAATATACCTACGCTTATTCTTTTTAAAGGCGGGCAGCCTGTTGATAAGATAATAGGAGTCGTTCCTAAAAACGATATGTCGGCGAAAATCGATGCCCACATATGAGATAAAAGATATAGATAATGTGTCAGGAGAGTTTTGCAGACTACTATAAAGTATAAGATATTCAGTATTTTCTTTTTGACCGGACTAAGATTGACATTATCATTGCCCGCATGCTAAAATACCCCAGTTTTACTCTAATATAATTATAATATAAACAGGGGGATAAAGTTGAGACGGTACAAGTATTCCACTCTTTCCGGGATAGTAAAGAATTTCAATAAAAAAAAAGTGGTTGTTATAGGTGATCTGTTACTTGACCAGTTCATATGGGGGGATGTTTCGCGTATCTCCCCTGAAGCTCCGGTTCCCGTGGTGTGGGTTCAGAAAGAGGGGTTTATGCCGGGAGGGGCCTGCAATGTCGCCAGTAATCTTGCTAAATTGGGAGCCGAAGTCGATATCATAGGTATTGTAGGAGATGATAGAAAAGGGGAAATATTGAAAAGTCAGCTTGAGACTATGGGGGTTTCTACCGGTGGAGTTTTTACAGATCATACCCGGCCCACTATTCTTAAAACCCGGGTAGTGGCTAATCACCAGCAGGTGGTTAGAATAGATCATGAAAATCTTGAACAAGTTTCCGATA
>CAYMTI010000109.1:0-5397 GCA_964393315.1 uncultured Planctomycetia bacterium | reverse complement strand
AGACAAGCCATATAAACAACCACAAAATATTGCGGGGAGGGGAAATGAAGATAATATCGGTTGCCAACCAAAAAGGGGGCTGCGGTAAGACTACATTATCTGTTAATGTGGCTGCGGCACTTGCGAGATTAGGTAGTGAAACACTATTGATCGACCTGGATCCACAGGCGCACGCGACATTTGCTCTCGGTTACGATGAGAAATCCTCAGAAAGGAAAACGTCATATGACATTTTCAGGGCACATTTTGATAATGTTGAGGTACCGTCGGATCAATTGATAATATCGGACAGGAAAAAGTTCTCTTTCATACCGGCTAACATGATGCTAAGCGCGGCGGAGATCAACCTTGGCGGGATTAACGGAGCGGCTGCGATCTTATATAAAACACTGAATAACGAGGATTTTGCCAAATATGAATACGTCATAATAGATTCCCCGCCCAGTTTTGGTTTTTTGACACTTAATGCCATGTACGCGGCGGATATGGTAATAGTTCCCATGGATCTGAGCTATTTTTCATTTAACGGTATAAACAGCGTTTATAGAGTATCAAATTTGCTGAACGTTGAAACGGGGCGGGCGCCTTCTATATTTTTTGTCTTGAACATATTTGATTCAAGGAGTAATTTCGCTAAGGAACTGGATAAGGAAGCAAAGAAAAAAATAGGCCCGTATCTTCTTCCCACAAAGGTCCGGTCAAGTGTTCGTTTGAGAGAAGCGGCGAAACTCGGGAAAACCATATTTGAACATGATCCCAAATCTACGGCGGCATTGGATTTTTATAATCTTACCAGTGAGATACTGACCGCGGAGAACAAAAAGATCGATACTATCATCAAGGAATTCAATGTGAATGCCCCCGAGGCCGGAGCGGTATACATACTCGGTGAATTCAATGACTGGCAGAAAAGTGAATCCAGCCGTTTGACCCGCATGGAAAGCGGAAATTGGGCAGGGCATCTTACTTTGAACCGGGGGAAATACAGGTATAAATTCCTGGTAGACGAGGAATGGATAAACGACCCGTCAAATCCATCGGTGGAAGAAAATGTTTTCGGATCAGTAGATTCGGTCCTGGAAATACAATAACGATCTGAGTTAAATTTTTGAGATACAAAAGAAAGAGCGGAGACAGTTAGTTTCCGCTCTTTTTTTTGTAAAAAGTTCTTGAATGTTGCACTATAATATAGTTAAATATATCGACTGAAAGGGATAAGAATAACAATATAATATAATAAGGAGGAGATCGATCATGACGCAACCGGTAGTTTATCCTAAAAGTAAGGAGAGTATAGTAGAGAGGTATCCCGGAAATCCTATTGTTACAAAGGATGATATCCCCGCTGCTGCTAAAGGTGTTTTTAACTCGGGATGCATAAAAACGGCCGAAGGCAAATATGTAATGCTTTTGAGAGTGGAAACCCCCTCGATGAAACAGCTTATATGGCCGGCGGACTCGGATGACGGCATACATTTTGTGCCCCGCCCGGAACCGATTAAAATGCCGGAAACTGAAGAATTTAAAGAGTATACGACGGGGATGTATTATGACCCCCGTGTTACC
The DNA here is from genome assembly GCA_964393315.1 of uncultured Planctomycetia bacterium. GTDB lineage: Bacteria > Omnitrophota > Gorgyraeia > Tantalellales > Tantalellaceae > CAYMTI01. Next base: position 3,831 of record CAYMTI010000109.1, on the reverse strand, counting down.
AATATTGATGGTAAATACTATACGGTATTTGCCTGTCACAGCGGACATTCATGCCGTCTTGGACTTCTGGAATCACCGGACATGAAAAAATTTGAGTTTAAAGGCTTTATTTCGGAAACTGATAACCGTAACGGCGTACTGTTCCCCGAGAAGATCAATGGGTACTATTGCAGGTTGGATAGGCCTAATACAGGCGATGGGCAGGGATACATATGGGTTTCTTATTCTCCGGATCTTATTTACTGGGGTAGATCAAGGGCAGTAGCTAACGCTCAGGATGAATGGGGATGGAAAAAGAACGGTCCCGGGGCGGTACCTATAAAGACGGATAAGGGCTGGCTTGTTATATATCACGCCGTTAACGTTCAGTGCGCCGCTCAATATGTATATCATCTGGGAGTAATGCTTCTTGATCTTAAAGATCCGTCGAAAGTTCTTGCTAGAGCGAAAGCTCCGATACTTTCACCCGCGACCGATTATGAACTTAACGGATTGACATATGCCGTTGTTTTCACTTGCGGAGCCGTGGTAGAGGATGACGGCGAAGTCAAATTGTATTACGGCGGAGCGGATACGGTTCAGTGTCTCGCTACTACTACCGTTGATAAACTTCTGGACGCGTGTTACAAAAGATAATATATTTCACTGCTTGAGGTACACAGTAAGGGGAGATGATGCGAACATAATGTCAGCCGTTCAAATAGTCTCCCCTTAGTTTTAATTTAGTGTGAGTATATATGGATAAATTCGGAGTTTCGGACAGGAAAAAAAATAGTTTGGCGAAAAAGATGGAAACCCTCGGGGTGAAAGAATCCGATCTGCAGGAAAAGTTCATCAGGGCAAAGGGTAAGGGAGGCCAGAACGTAAATAAGGTATCTACATGCGTTTATATAAAACATAAGCCCACAGGGATGGAGGTCAAATGTTCCCGGGAGAGGAAACAGGGGCTTAACAGATATATCGCGCGCAGGAATCTTCTTGTCAAGATAGAGAAATATTATTATGGTGAAATAGAGACGGAAAAAAATAGGATAGAAAAAATACGGAGACAGAAAAGGAAAAGGTCAAAAAGAGCCAGGGAAAAGATATTGGAAGCTAAAAAGAAACGGTCGGATAAAAAAGAGTTAAGGAAACCGGTATACCAAGAAGGATAACAGTATATGCGTTTTTTTATACCTGCATATACCGGTACGGTATAAAAAGACCATGAAAAAAATAAAAATAGACTTACATGATATATTTAACAAGGGGCAGGAAATTGACCGGGTTCTTTCCGAAGCGCTTGATGAAGCGGTGAGCAAGCGCGCGAAAATACTCGAGATAATTCCGGGTAAAGGGTCAGGTCAGTTAAAAAAACGCGTGATCAGGTTTCTGGAAAAAAACAAGGATAGATATAAACGTATAGATAAAGATTCAAAGAACTGGGGAAGGATCTTCGTGAGGTTTTAAGACATTATAAGCCGGCCATATATGGGCGGCTGGCTGATTGAGCTGAAAAGTTATTTTTGATCATTTGGTTTTTTAAGGTCTAACAGGTAGATCATATGGCTAAGGTAAGAGATTCCTGGGGTTCAAGACTGGGGATAATAATGGCGGTTGCCGGTTCAGCCGTCGGACTTGGTAATTTTCTCCGTTTTCCCGTACAGGCTGTGAAGAACGGGGGCGGAGCTTTTATGATACCATATTTTACCGCTCTTTTACTTGTCGGAATACCTCTTATGTGGGTAGAGTGGTCGATCGGAAGATATGGAGGAGGTTTTGAGCATTCCAGCGCACCCGGGGTCTTCCACAGTTTATGGGAAAAGAACAGGTTTATTAAATATTTTGGCGTTGTAGGCATCTTTGGCCCGCTTGTCATAATGATCTATAATACTTATATAGAATCCTGGACGCTAGCGTACAGTTTTTTTTCAATATCAAGCAAATATACTTCAATCAATAGTCAATCTTCCATGCAGGCTTTTCTCAGGGCGTTTCAGGGCTTAGAAAAGAACCAGTTCTTTTCCAATATGGCCCCGGCATATACTTTTTTTACCATAACGTTCATGGCGAATATATGGGTATTATATCACGGTATCAGGGGGGGGATAGAAAGGTTCTGTAAATTCGCGATGCCTGTACTATTCGTTTTCGGTATCATACTCGCTGTAAGGGTTTTTACTTTGGGTACCCCGGATATATCCCGGCCGGACTGGAATATTTTTAACGGTCTGGGGTATTTATGGAATCCGGATTTTAGCCAACTTAAAAGCGCTAAGGTCTGGCTCTCCGCTACCGGGCAGATATTTTTCACTTTAAGTGTAGGCATTGGGGTTATTCTGACTTATGCGAGTTATCTCAAACGGGGAGATGATGTTGCTTTATCCGGGTTGACTGCCGTAAGCATGAATGAAATGGCGGAAATAATACTTGGAGCCAGTATAGTAATACCCGCCGCTTTTATCTTTTTCGGGCCCGTAGCTATAGGAGATATAGCTAATTCAGGGGCTTTTAATCTGGGTTTTGTGACGATGCCGCTCATATTCAATCAAATGCCTTTTTCTGAGATCTTCGGATTCCTTTGGTTCGGGCTTCTTTTTCTTGCCGGTGTTACCTCGAGTGTTTCCCTGAGCCAGCCGGCGATAGCTTTTATGGAAGACCAATTTTATATTACAAGAAAACAGGCTGTCGGCATCTTTGGTCTTATAACTTTTATTCATTGCAATTTCGCTATATTCTTTTTAGGTAAAGGTGTTGTCGATGAGCTTGATTTCTGGGGAGGCACTTTTTGTCTTGTACTTTTTGCGACAACAGAGGTTATTTTATTCGGATGGGTTTTCGGCATAAACAGGGCCTGGGAAGAAGTGCATAATGGCGCGGACATGCGGCTGCCCATAATATACAAATATATAATAAAGTTCGTTACACCTTTCTTTCTTTTGATAGTATTGGGTTCATGGCTTTTTCAGGAATGGATGCCTATCATAAGGATGGAAAATGTTCCGGGGTCGAATTATGCATATATACTGTGGACAAGAATAGGGTTATGTCTCATTTTTTTGACTTTATCTATACTGGTTAAGATAGCGTGGAAAAAACGCAGACAGGAAGGTAAAACCGTATGAATATTTTCGGATGGGTGTTCATGGTGTTCTCCTGGGGGGCAATACTTTCTCTCGCGGCTTTTTGTTTCTACCGTATCCTAGGAAAAAGGGAAATGGACTAGGTGTGTAACCTTCTTTATTAATTGACCTTACAAAAAAGATATATATTTTTTTGCATTTTACAGAATATATAGTATATTATTATTATATCCTTATAATATTATGAGGATGTTAATTCTCAGTGAATTTTAAGGAGGAACAATGGAAAAGGATGTAGCTGTATTTGAAAAGAACAAATACCAGGATGTGAAAGTGCGTATATCCGAATATCAGGGTAATGATGTTATTGATATAAGGATATGGACGCAACCTCCTCAGGGAGATGAAAAAGTTCCGACAGGTAAAGGGATCAATATCAACGTCAAATTGTTCTCAAAGCTTAAAGAAGCGGTTAATAAGCTTGAAAAAGACCTTACGGAAAACAACCTTATATAGCATAACGGATCGTTCTAATTGGTCTTGCACAAAAGCTATCGAGGGGGGGGTCGTTCCCCCAGCGATAGCTTTTTTTCCAGTCATAAATAAAAGCACATGAATAGAAAAGAAAAAAGAAGGTATATACGGCATTTACTTGTAAACCCTCTTGAGTTTAAAATAGAAGGTGAAGGGGAAGAGCGTACCAGTACTGAAAACATGAGACTGTCAAGTTTTGTGTGTCTGAAGCACCGGTTTATTATATCTGGATAAC
>CAYMTI010000108.1:0-5410 GCA_964393315.1 uncultured Planctomycetia bacterium | reverse complement strand
AGCAGAAAAATCAGGAGAAGCAGGAAGAGCAGAAAAAGCAAGAGCAGGAGCAGCAGAAGGAAGAACAGCAGAGGCGGGAGCAGGAGAAGCAGCAGCAAGAAGACCAGCAGAGACAGAAGCAGGAGAAGAAGCAGCAGGAAGAACAGCAGAGGCAGGATCAGGAGCAAGAACAGGAAAAAGAAGAAGGAAAGAAACCTCAACGGCAGCAACCGGATTTGAATGAACAGGATACTGATAGAGCTGGAGGCGGAGCTCTTGAAGATTTTGAATCGATAAACGGTATGATGAGTAAGGCAGAAGCGGAAATGCTTTTAAGGGCACAAGAAGAAGAAGAGAACAGGATGAGAGCTGAGAAGAAAAAGGCTAGAAGTCAGAATCGACCGACAGTGATAAGAGACTGGTAATTTTATCTCTCTGAAGGTAGAATATGTTTTAACTAATGCAGTGAAGGGATGTTATTCAATAAAGTACGATATATTTCTGATTATGTGTTATAGAAATCCGTAAGGTTGGAAGAGGATACGGTAATGAAAAAATTCCTATTTATTTTGTTGTTGTTGTTCAGTATTATCATAACGGGGCAAGTGTTCGCGCAGGGGCTTAAACTTGAGGCAAGTCTTGAAAGGACAAGAGTTTCTCCCGGGAATCCAGTATACCTGTATGTTACTTTTTTCGGTAGTCAAGACGCGCCGGCTCCGAATGTGTCTCAGATCAAAGGTCTTAATATCAAATACGTGGGTCCGGCTACTAAAGTTTCAATTGTGAACGGAAAAGTATCTAAATCCATAAGCCATACTTATCTTATAATTCCGCAAAAAGACGGGGAATATAAGCTAGGGCCGTATTCAATTAAGTATAACGGCAAAGTTTTAGTTTCAGTTCCGTTAACTTTGCGTGTTGAAAATGTCCCGTCAGGGATGACTGCGTCGGCGAAAAGAAAATCTGCTGCCCAGGCTAGAGCGGCCGCCAGGGCTTCTAGCAGTGTCAATACTTCTGCAAATTCATCTTACCAGAGACAGGCCTCTTCAAACGGAAAGTCAAATGAAGGATACCAAAGTGACCGGATATTTGTTGTTATGGACGTTGATAAGACAACTATGTATGTTAATGAGAAGATTGATGTGACTATAAAGCTTTTTGTTAATAACATGGAAGTAAAGGATATAGGTTATCCGGTGTATTCACACGAAGGTTTTACGACTGAAGAATTCGATAAGCCTGAACGGACTGTGGAATACGTACGCGGGGTAAGATATGAGGTTCTTGTTTTCAGACAGACGATTTTCGGAGTAAAAGAAGGAAAATTTACTTTGGGCCCCGCTAAGATAGAATGTAACATAGTTTCAAGAGCAGAATCTTCTAGAAGAAACTCATTTTTTGGTATGGATAATTTCTTTTCAAGCCGGTTTGGAAGCAAAACATATCCTGTCGATCTTATATCAGATGATATTCCTGTGCATGTTCTTCCGTTCCCCAGGGAAGGAAGGCTGCCGGATTTCAGGGGAGCCGTAGGAGATTTTTCCCTTGAAGTATATCCACAGTCTTCAAAAGTAAAACTTGGAGATCCTATTGTCGTTAAATCCATTGTCAAAGGATACGGTAACCTCGCTACTGTTACCGCTCCGGTAATATCGGATCTTAAGGGGTTTAAGACGTATGAACCCCAGGTGACCGTAAAGGGAGTGAGTAAAATATACGAGCAAATACTTATACCGACTTCTGAAGATATCAAGGAGATCCCTTCTGTTTCTTTCAGTTTTTTTGATCCCAGGACCAGAAAATATGTTCTATTGGAAAAAGGTCCTTTCCCTTTGACCGTTGAAGCCAGTCCGGATGGAGCTCAAAATATTAAGATGGTTTCGGCGGATGTTAATTCTAAACATGTATATATGCCTCAGGAAGAGTTAGGCAAGGATATCATACATATCAAAGAAAGGATGGGGCGGTTGTCGGTTCCCGGAAGATATGTTTATGATAGTAAGATATTCTGGGCGGTACAGGCAGTGCCGGTTTTTTTGCTGTTCTTTATGTACCATGGATATAGAAAAAAAGAGAGAGTTCTTAAAGATACAGGATACGCCAGACTTTTGAAAGCACCAAGGAAAGCCAGAAAAGGGCTCAATAAAGCGAAGTCTTTTCTCGCCCAGAATAATAAAGAAATGTTCTTTGATGTGTTATTCAAGACGTTTCGCCAATACATGGGAGATAAGTTCAATTTGTCCAAAGGGGATATAAGTTATCATGTTCTTGATTTGAAGTTACATGAGATGAATTGCGAAAAGAAAATTATGGACAGGATAAAACATATTTTTGAGAGATCGGATATGATAAGGTATTCTTCCATATCATCGGATGATGATCCCCGGGACTTTCTGGAAAATGTAAGGGAGATAATCGATTATCTTGAAAAGAAAAAGATATGAACAGAAGGTAATATGAAGAACATTAAAATACTATTAACGATATGTTTGCTCCTTTTTACCGCTCCGTTGGCTGAAACAGCTCAAAAGGACCTCTCAATGACCCTGGGCGATCCCGAGGAGCTTTTCAGTAAGGGGAACCAGTTTTACCTTGACGGTCAATATGATAACGCTGCCAGGGAATATGAGAAAATACTTCAAATGGGCAAGCAGTCCGGGCCGGTTTACTATAATCTTGCTAATTCTTATTTTAAAACGGAAAAGTTCGGGAAAGCGATATTGAACTATGAAAGGGCAGAGCGGCTTATGCCCCGGGATGCCGATGTTAAGGCGAATTACACTTTTGCCAGAAGCATGGTGAAGGACAAGGTCATGCCAAAAAAAGGAATATGGGGGTGGGCTCCGTTTATTCGTTACTATACCAGTTTTACCATCAATGAACTGGTCTGGATCTCATCCGCTCTTTTCTTTTTTCTAATATTTCTTATCTTTCTTATCCTTACGGGCGTTTTCAGGCTGAGATACAAAGTGATCTTAGTCGTGACAACCCTTTTTTTACTTTCTATAAATACGGCAACTGTCTATTATAAAGCTTACAGCATTGGTAAAGACGCTGTTGTTGTTACTCCCCGGGTAGAAGTGCTTTATGGTCCTTTCAAATCAGCAACTAAATTTTTTACTTTACATGAGGGGTCAAGCGTTACTATTATTGATTCTAAAGGTGAATGGTATAAAGTGCGCAGATCGGATAATAAGATAGGATGGATCCCGAAAAAAGCCGTGGAATCTATTTAACTGCCGTGGGTATGTAATAGGCATTAACATTTCCTTATGGATTTATCACCTTAGTATTTTAAAAGGAGCATTTTATCCAGCGTGTATACATATAGTGGTAAAATGTCAGTACTTATATAAAAATCGATGAGATGAATTTAAATATGCTGGAATTCAGATTATGAAAAAGACCACATTAAGAGAAAAAATTAAGAGCGATATTTTGCTTCTGGACGGGGCTTTCGGAACTTATGCGCAGAGCCTGGGATTGAATGAGGATTATTTTAAAGAAATCCCCGGGTGTATGGAATATTTATCCGTTGCCAGTCCCGAGCTTATAAGAACAATACATTCAGATTATCTAAAAGCGGGATCCGACGCTGTCGAAACCAATACATTCGGCGGGAACAGGATAAAACTGGAAGAATTCGGCGTACAGGACAGGGTATATGAGTTGAATTTTACTTCTACACGGATGGCTCGTGAAACAGCTGATGAATATGCCACTAGAGATAACCCCAGATTTGTTATAGGGAGTATGGGGCCGACCGGGAAGTTGCCTTCGTCAACGGATAAAGAGCTAGGTAACATAACATACAAAGAACTTAAGGAGATTTTTTTCGAGCAGGCTGTAGCCATAATTGACGGAGGCGCTGACGCGTTGTTGATAGAAACTGGTCAGGATCTCCTTGAAATGAAAGCTGCCGTTAATGCCGCGAAAGCCGCAGTTCAGGACAGGAGAAAGGATGTTGTTCTTATTGCTCAGTGTACTCTTTCCAATAACGGCAGGATGCTTTTGGGAACGGATATTTCTGCTGTTAACTCTGTTATGTCTTATATGGGCGTTGATGTTATAGGGGTTAATTGCAGTACGGGACCGGTTGAAATGGAGGGCACAATAAGATATTTATCCGAAAAGTGTCCTGTAAGGGTATCTTGTGTCCCCAATGCGGGATTACCCTCGGGAAAAGACGGGCAAACTGTTTATACTCTTCCGGCGGATCAAATGGCGGAATTGATGGGCCGCTTTCTAAGGGATTACCGGATAGATGTTGTCGGAGGATGTTGCGGGACAACACCGGAGTATATAAAAAAAATCAGGCAGGTCGTGGATGCTGCCAGAAAAAAAGAACCGCCTAAGAAAAAATGCTTATTTTCAGGATTTTACAGTGGCTTTGATATATCTGACATATCCCTGCCTGTAAAAGTGGGAGAGAGGATCAATACGCATGGTTCCCGGAAGATGAAAGATCTATTAAAGAAAAGAGATTATGACGGCATAGTAGAAATAGGTAAAAAACAGGAAAACGCTGGGGCCGATATCCTGGATGTGTGTACTGTGCTGACGGAAAGAAAAACGGAAAAAGAGGATACTGTTGTTATTTTTAAAGATCTGGCTCAGAGTGTTAAAGCCCCGCTCATGGTGGATTCTACGGATGTCAATGTTATAGCTGAGGCTTTGAAAAATTATCCCGGCACAGCTTTCATTAATTCCATTAACCTGGAAGACGGAGGTAAGAAAGCGGATCGGATCCTTGAACTGGCAAAAGAGCACGGAAGTTTTATAGTCAGCCTGGTAATAGATGAAAAAGGTATGGCAAAGACTGTTGACCGTAAGGTAGAAATAGCCGAGAAGATCTATTCGAAAGCGGTTAATGAGTTTGATATAGAGCCCTTTCGTTTAGTATTTGATATGTTGACCTTTACACTGGCTACGGGGGAAAAAGAATATGCGGATTCGGCGGTGAATACATTCGAGGGGATAAAGCTTATTAAAGAAAGGTTTCCCGGTGTTTTGACAGTTTTGGGGGTCAGTAATGTTTCGTTCGGGCTGCCTGGCCGGGGAAGAAAAATATTGAACAGACTATTCCTGCATCACGCTATTGATCAGGGGCTTGATCTATGCATCATTAACCCTGAGGATTATTTTGATATAGCCTCTATTCCTGCAAAAGAACGGTGTCTTGCCGAAGATCTTATCTTCAATAGACGGGAAAATGCTTTGAATGAGTTTATAGAATATTTGTCGGTATATGAAGAAGGCCCGCCTAAAGCAGGTTCGCCTAAAGACCGGGAAGAACCTGTTGATATCAAGGATAAAATAGTCAGATGTGTTTTTGACAGGGATAAAAAGAACATTATCGGTCTTATAGACGAAGCCTTAAGCTTATATAAAGCCGATGAGATAATAAATGATATCTTGATGGTGGCTATGA
>CAYMTI010000107.1:0-5439 GCA_964393315.1 uncultured Planctomycetia bacterium | reverse complement strand
CTGCTACCAGGATAAAAAAAGCGGTTACCGGGAACGGACGGGCGGGTAAATACCAGATAAGGGATATGGTAAGATCTATATTAAAGCTTAAGACTTCACCTTATCCTTTTGATATTAGTGACGCGCTTGCAATAGCTATAAGTTACGTGTATATTGAAAGAGCGGGCGATATAACAGCATAGAAACGGGCCGTTACGGCGGAAGGTAGAGGGAGGAGTAAATTTGATATCCAGAATTTCGGGACAGATAGTGGAAAATAAAAATGGAACGCTTGTTTTGCGTAACGGCGGGGTCTGCTATGAAATAATGGTTCCTGCCGCTGTGATGAAATCAATTGAACATAATGTTTCTGAGAGCCGGGGGCCTAACTCTGGACTTAAAGAGATAGAGCTGGTAACATATCATTATTATCAGATGGACCAGTCCCGTGCTGTTCCTATTCTCATAGGGTTCCATAATAACGTGGAAAAAGAGTTTTTCGAAAAATTTATTTCCGTTTCAGGTGTAGGGCCCAAGGCCGCTTGTAAGGCTCTAGTCGAACCTTTTTCCGTTATAGCGGGAGCCATAAATGCCGGAGATATATCTTTTTTGAAAAAATTACCGGGTATTGGAGCTCAAAGAGCGCGTTTGATAGTAGCTAAACTTCAGAATAAGATGGGCAAATTCGGGTTAATACAGGACAAATATGACAATGATTCCGAAACAGAAAGTGATCTCAAGAGTGAAGCTGTTTCCGTACTTATTCAGCTTCAGTATAAGAGGTCTGAAGCTGAGGAAATGATACAATAAGCTCTGACACGGGATCCGGATCTTAAAACATGCGAGGAACTTTTGAACGAAGTATACCGGGAACGGATGATATAGTACCCGAAGACCCGGAACTGAATAACTCCCGGGTCTTCAGGAAAATCTCTGTATCGGTTGAGCTTGTATCCTGAAAAGAGAACAAATATGAGTGATGATTTTAAAAGAGAAAGATTTACGGACAATGGTGAAGATATCGTCAGGAAAGGCGAGACCGAAGATGATGTTGTATTAAACCTGTCTTTGCGGCCCGGGTCTCTGAAAGATTTTACAGGGCAGGCTCCGGTGGTTGAGTCCCTGGATATCGCTCTCAAAGCTTCTCAGAAAAGAGGTGAGCCGATGGAACATCTTTTGTTCGCGGGGCCTCCGGGATTGGGGAAAACATCTCTAGCTCATATCATAGCCGGTGAGATAGGCTCAAAAGTGACCGCTACCAGCGGACCCGCTATAGACAGGGCCGGGGATCTGATAGGTATTATGACGAATCTTTCCGAGGGAGATATTCTTTTTATTGATGAGATCCATCGTTTATCTAAAGTAGTTGAAGAGTTTATTTATCCCGCCATGGAGAATTTTCAGATAGATTTCATGGTGGATAAAGGCCCTTACGCTAAGACAATAAAATTTAATCTAAAACGGTTTACCCTTATAGGGGCGACTACAAGAGTAGGTCTTTTAAGCGCTCCGTTAAGAGACCGTTTTGGTATGGTCTTTCATATGGAATTTTATTCTCCGGAAGATCTTAAAGACATAATAAAGCGTTCGGCGGAAATCCTTTCCATTGATATTGACAATAACGGGGCATATGCTATAGCCGTTAGATCAAGAGGGACACCGCGTATAGCCAATCGCCTTCTAAGGAGGGTGAGAGACTGGGTAGATGTCAAGTCGGACGGGCGGATAACAAGAGAAGCCACCGAAAGGGCTCTTGAAATGCACGGTATAGACGAAAAGGGCCTGGACAGGATAGATCGTCGGATGTTGAACGTTATATATGAATCCTATAAAGGCGGGCCTGTAGGGATCGAAGCCATAGCTTCTTCCCTGAACGAAGAACCGGATACTATCGAGGATGTCGTTGAACCGTATTTACTGAAAATCGGTTTTATAAAAAGGACGCCGAGAGGACGGGAATTAACGGATGAGGCGTATAGATATCTCGGGAAAAATAGCGATGTCCAGGGAGATATGTTCACTCCCTTCTAGAAGGACCTCTTATTATGATGCAGGGCTCAGGTAAAATACTTATGCTTTTAGGGACTGTTGTTTTTTTGGCAGGAGTTTTTCTTTTTTTAGCGGGTAAATTTACTTCACTCGGGAAACTGCCGGGTGATATTCTTATACGGCGGGGAGATTTCACTTTTTATTTTCCTTTTACGACCTGTATACTGATCAGTCTGGTTATCTCCTTTATACTTTATTACACCTCACGACGATAAGGATAAAATATCTTATTAGCATGCCATTCAAAAAAATAACATTCATATCAGTTTTTCTTTTAGGGGTTTTAGGTATATTGTTTTTTTTAATAATGAAGGACCGTCCGGACGATACGAGGCAAAAGGTGCCTTTTTTCATAAGGGTCAGGATAATACAATATGCGAAAGATCTGGTGGTCTCTTCAGATGGAAAGGTGTCTGTATTTAGCGGGAAGACCGGACAGATCCTTGCCGAGGAAATGAAACTGGCTAAGAATACATCGGTTCACGGGAAAAAGGGAAGGATATGGTTGGGGCAAAAAAGTTTTGAACAGGATATCATAAGGATCTCACCGGAAGATGGTAAAACCATTAGAGTAGGAAAGAACCGTTATTGCGGAGAGCTTTACATAAAAAAAGGCATAAAAGGCCTGACGGTTATAAATAAGGTTGAGGTCGAGGATTACTTGAAAGGGGTTTTGCCTGAAGAGGTTTATGTTTTCTGGCCATTTTCATTGTTGAAGGCTCAAGCGATAGCTTCCCGAAGTTTTGCCGTTTTCGAAACTTTACGGAATAAGGACAAAGAATACGATCTGACCGGTGATACTTTTTCTCAGGTGTACGGGAGACGGTCTTCGGAGAACCGAAAGACTAACAGGGCTGTCGATAAGACCGCGGGACTTATACTTGAGGCGGACGGCGCAGTATTGCCGGCTTTTTTTCATTCCTGTTGCGGTGGCAATACAAGGAACGCGGAAAATATATGGGGGATAAATCTGGATTCTCTGAAGGGGGTGAAATGCCCCTGGTGCAGATGGACTCCTTATTTTAGCTGGAAGACAAAAATTCATACAAAAGATATTTTAGAACGTTTTAAAAATGCCGGATATTCTTTTGATAGAATAGATGATATACGTGTGGGGAAAAAGGATAAAAATGGTTTTTTGCTTTTTGTCAGTGTCAAGTGCAGAGGGAAATGGTATGATGTCAGAGTTAAGGATTTTCGGTCGGTCGTGGGAAGAAGCTTCTTAAAAAGCGCCAAGTTCAAAGTTAAAAAATACCCGCGGTTTTATATGTTTTACGGACACGGGTGGGGTCATGGAGTGGGAATGTGTCTGTGGGGGGCTTTTGGGCTTTCTTTGAGAAGGTGGAGCGATGAGAAAATATTAAAGTATTATTATCCCGGTTCGGAGATAAGGCCGCTCGATGAAGTCGTTAAAACGAAGTTCTGAAGGTAGGGGGCACCTTCTTTGGTTGCCTCTTTTTGGAGATTTAATTTTTTTTATAAATGGAGGCAGGGGCCCCACATAAGTATTATGAATAGATCTGATTTTAATTACGATCTGCCTAAAGAATTGATAGCACAGGTTCCTCTGGAGGAAAGAGATTCCTCCCGTTTGATGGTAATTGACCGGAGAAGAAGATTCATATCTCATAAGATATTCAGAGAGATAATAGATTATGTTGAGCCAGGGGACTGTCTGGTATTGAACAATACGAAAGTAGTCCCGGTCAGGTTGTTCGGCCGTAGGAAAACCGGGGCTAAAGTAGAGATATTCATATTGAATCCCGGGGAGAAAAAAATACAAGCTCTTGTGAGGCCTTCTAAACGCGTGAAAGAAGGTGAGATCGTGGAATTAGAGAACGGAATGAGAGTTAAAGTCGGAGGAGTTTGTGAACAGGGGAGGATAGTTGAATTTGAAGAGTCCCTGAAAGCTGTGCTGGCCGGGGGACATATGCCGCTTCCTCCGTATATTTCAAGAGAGGATAAGCCTCTGGATAAAGAAACGTATCAGACTGTATTCGCCCTTAAGGAGGGCGCAACGGCGGCGCCTACAGCCGGGCTTCATTTTACCGAAGAGCTTCTTGCGCAGATCAGGAGCAAAGGTGTTGAGATAGCCTATGTTACTCTGCATACGAATTATGGGACTTTTGCCCCTGTTAAGGTCGATAAGCTAGAGGAGCATGTAATGCATTTTGAAGAGTTTGAAATAAACTCCGAATGTGTGAAAAAAATAAATAAAGCCAAGGCGGATAACAAAAAAATTATTTCCGTAGGGACAACTTCAACGAGGGTTCTTGAATCAGTAGCGTTGGATAGCGGGCGGGTAAAAGAGGAAAGATGTAAAACAAACCTCTTTATTTATCCCGGATATAAGTTTAAAATAGTAGATAAGCTAATAACTAATTTTCATCTCCCGGAATCTACATTGCTAATGCTGGTGAGCGCTTTTGGAGGAAGAGAATTTATGCTGGAAGCTTATGAGGAGGCAGTAAGGGGAAAATACAGGTTTTTTTCTTATGGGGATGCTATGCTTATAGAGTGATCCCGGGTATTTAACACCGCTCTATAAAGAAATATTATGAGGATATACATGGCTAATCAATTATTAATAAATTTTGGGAGGGTATTTATGAAAAAATTGTTTATCATACTTTTGTCAGGTATTATTGTCTTATCGGGTACTGAGGCTTTTGGACTGATAGTAAAAGCGAAATCCGTTTCTTCAGGTGTTTATGAGGACGGTAAGTATAGTTCAACCAATGATGGATTCGAAGCCGAATATATCATAGACGAGGGAAATGAGACCATTACGTTGAACAAGATAATAAGTAATGACAGAGAGGGAAAGATAGAACCCGGGCTTGTATACGATATCACGAATACCGTTTTAAGCGAAGGGATATCAGCTCTTCTTGTTTCGCTTAATAAAAAAGGCCAGAAGATCTATACGGCTGTCAGAGAAGGGGATCTAGGGGCTTCAGAAGTGCTGATGATCGGTAAGGACTTTTATCAGTTCTGTAGAGCTGAAAACGGGAAGTTCTATCTTGAATATGGAGAAGTTTATTGATTTTCAAGACTAGTGGAGGCGGATATGGATGTTTCTCATCCGATATTGAACCAGATTGACATATATAAGACCATATTTGATCTATCACCAGAGGCTATAGTCCTGGTAGATACAAAAGGCACGGTTCTTAACGCTAATGAACGGGTATATGAGTGGCTTGGATTTAAAACCGAAGATATCATAGGGAAAAATATCCTGAGCCTTCCGTTCATTCCTTCCAGAACAAAACCTAGGATAATAGCTAAATTTACCCAGAGAGTGCTGGGGAAGCAAATACCTCCCTATGAAGCAGATTTTATAGATATCCGGGGGGAGATAAGAACGGGGATGATATACGCTACTCCTATAAGGGGGAAAGACGGTAA
>CAYMTI010000106.1:0-5457 GCA_964393315.1 uncultured Planctomycetia bacterium | reverse complement strand
ATCCAGCAAGTCGAATTTATGTTAATCTTAAAAAAAGAGCCTGTGAGCAGATAGATTGTCTTATAGATTTTACTCTTCCGGAACCTACCATGGAGCATTTGAAGATATGTGATAAAAAAGGTATCGCTATGGTAATCGGGACCACCGGATTGAATCAGCGTGAGGGAAAAAAGATAGCCGATGCCGCGGCTGATATTCCGATAGTATTCGCGCCGAATATGGCAATAGGCGTAAACCTTCTTTTTAAAATAGTCAAGGAAGCTGCGAAAGTCCTGAGTGGAGATTTTGCGATCAGGATAGATGAAACCCATCATGTTAATAAGAAAGATTCACCTAGCGGTACCGCGAAGATGATAGCTAAGGTCATTAAGGAAGAGGCAGACGTTGATGCTCCTATAGAAGCTTTTAGGGAAGGAGAAGTCGTAGGGAATCATGGCATCATTTTTGAATCAGGATTTGAAACGTTGGAATTACGGCACGATGCCAAAAGCCGCGATGTATTCGCTGCAGGAGCGGTCAAGGCCGCTAAATTTCTGAAAGATAAAAATCCCGGTCTATATACCATGGCGGATGTGCTGGGTATTGAATAGTTCGTAGTTCGTGACCCCGAACCTAGAACTAACAAAACGAAAGGAAAGAAATGATCAAAGATTACGCTGAAAGGATAAAACAATTACCTCCGTATTTGTTCGGGGAAATTGATAAGGCAAAAAATAAAGCAATGGAAGAAGGCCGGCCAGTGATAGATCTTGGTGTCGGAGATCCGGATCAGCCTACGCCTAAAATAGTCATAAAAAAACTTCATGAAGCCAGTATGGATCCGGCGACGCACAAATACGCGTTAAACCGGGGCCTTTTATCTTTAAGACAGGAAATGGCGGATTGGTATAAATCCCGGTTTAATGTAGATCTTGATCCTGAAACAGAGGTTCTCCCGTTACTGGGATCCAAAGAAGGAATAGCCCATATCCCTCTTGCGTACTTAAATCCAGGCGACGAAGTTCTTGTCCCGGACCCGGGATATCCACCTTATAGTTCCGGCGCTCTTTTTGCCGGAGCCCGGATAAATTATATGCCTTTATTGAAAGAAAACGGTTTTCTTCCCGATCTTGACGCAATAGATGCGCTTCTGGCTAAAAAATGTAAATTAATGCATATAAATTATCCGAATAACCCTACGGGCGCTGTATGCGGCGAAGATTTTTATAAGAAGGTCGTTGAATTCGCCAGAGAAAATAGTATCATTGTATGCAGTGATGCCGCTTATACCGAAATATCTTTTGATGGTTATAAACCTATGAGTTTTTTGGAAGTAGATGGCGCGAAAGATGTTGGAGTAGAGTTTCACTCACTTTCAAAAACTTTCAATATGACAGGATGGCGGGTTGCCATGGCTGTAGGGAATAAGGATATTATTAACGGGCTGGCCAAGGTAAAAGCCAATATAGATTCGGGTATATTTACCGCGGTTCAGATAGCCGCGATAGAAGGATTAAGAAATGCCGAAGAAATAAAATCCGAAATGAATGCTCTTTATGCCGAAAGGCGTGATGTGCTGGTCAACGGCCTTAGGGGAATCGGGTGGGATGTACCTAATCCTCTCGCGACCTTTTATGTCTGGGCTCCTGTTTTTGGAGATTACGATTCTTTTTCTCTGGCCAAAGCTTTGCTTGAAAAGGCTGATATTATAGCCACACCGGGAAACGGTTTTGGTGCTTCAGGTGAAGGATATGTTCGTTTTACTCTGACTGTGAACACGGAAAAATTGAGGGAAGCCGTAGGCAGGATTAAAAAAACTTTTTTCAGTGCTTAAAATCAATGAGAACGTGTCGTTAGAAATTGGTTGAGAGAGGAGCGGTCGGTAATGGCGATCATATATATTGGGATAGGGTCTAACCTCGGGGATAAAGAAGATAACCTGAATAAAGCCATTCATCTGCTGGAAACGTCTGGGGAGATCGAACTCATCAGGAAATCGTCTTTTTATATTACCAAACCGTTAGGCGGCCCTCCCCAGGATAATTATTTGAACGGAGTATTGAAAGTCAAGAGCGATCTGGCACCGGAAGATATCTTTGATAGACTTAAATCGATCGAAAAGCAGCTGGGACGGGAAAAAGCCGGACGTAATTTTCCCAGGTTAATAGATCTTGATATCCTTATATATGATGAAGTTGTATTGAATAGTGCAGATCTTGTTATTCCTCATCCGCGTATGCGTGAACGTAAGTTTGTCCTTAAAGGCTTTGCGGAAATAGATCCCGATCTGGTCTACCCGGGCAGCAAGGAGACCATTTTAGAACTTTACAGAAGACTGGATAAATAGTGTAATGATACTTGTCGACACAATAGAAGATATCAGGAGCTTTGTAAGAAAAGCTAAGGATGAAAGGAAAACCATTGGTTTTGTTCCTACAATGGGATATCTTCACCGGGGGCATTTGAGCCTGGCGGTAAGGTCTGCTGAAGAATGTGACGTTACCATAATGAGCGTTTTTATTAATGAAAAACAGT
Organism: uncultured Planctomycetia bacterium; assembly: GCA_964393315.1. Classification (GTDB taxonomy): domain Bacteria; phylum Omnitrophota; class Gorgyraeia; order Tantalellales; family Tantalellaceae; genus CAYMTI01. The sequence goes on along the minus strand of CAYMTI010000106.1, from coordinate 2,943 downwards.
TCGGCCCGGGAGAGGATCTCTCCATATATCCCAGAGATATAAAAAGGGATTCAGAGCTTGCCGCTCAGGCGGGTGTTGACGTTCTTTTTACGCCCGGTAATGATGAGATGTATCCTGAAGGGTATTCCACTTATGTTGATATGGAAGGAGGGATAGCTGAAGTTTTATGCGCCCGGTCAAGACCGGCCCATTTCAGGGGAGTATGTACTGTTGTAGCTAAGATGTTCAATATCACGCGAGCGGATGTTAATTATTTCGGCCGGAAAGATTATCAGCAGGCGTTGATCATTAGGAAGATGGTCCGGGACCTTGATCTTGATACGGAAATAAAGATATTGCCTACCGTCAGGGAAGCTGACGGTCTCGCGATGAGTTCGCGGAATATTTATCTTTCGCCCGAAGAAAGAAAACGGGCGGCCAGTCTTAATAAGGCTCTTTTATCCGCTGAAAAAATAATAGCCGAAGGAAAAAACGATTTATCCGAAGTGAAAAGGCATATAGAGAAGATAATAAGTCCGTCTGAAAATGTACGTATAGATTACATTGAGATACTGGACGCGGTAACCCTTGGAAACGTTACCGAAAAGACCCGTGAAATACTTATCGCTTTCGCCGTATTCATAGGTAAAACGAGGTTGATAGACAACATAATAGTAAAGGTTCGTAGCAGGTAGTTCGTAGATTATATCGGGAAACTAGAAATAGTGTAAAATAAAACAAGTTACCACCATTTTTCCTGGTTAATGGGAAATGGGCAGGGATAGGGGACAAATTATTAACGAAAGATGAAACCCCAACTCCAAACTCAAAAGGAGCAATATGAACAGACAGGAATTTGACTCGAAATACAAGGAGCATTTGATACGAAAGATCATGCATCTTAAGGAAGAAAAAAACGCGTTGATTGTAGCGCATAATTATGAAAGAGATGAGATCCAGGAAATAGCGGATATTACTGGCGACTCATATGCTCTGGCCCGAAAGGTAAAAGAGGCAAAAAATAAACTGGTGGTCTTTTGCGGAGTTAAATTTATGGCCGAGAGCGCCCATATGCTCAGCCCCGAAAAAAAAATAATACTTCCCGTCGAGGAAGCGGGATGTCCTCTTGCTGACATGGTGACGGTGGAAAAGTTAAAAAAGAAAAAAGATGAATATCCCGAAGCCGCTGTTGTCTGTTATGTTAACTCAACAGCCGCGGTAAAGGCAGAAAGTGATATATGTTGTACGTCATCTAACGCCGTAGCGGTCATAAAATCCTTGAAGGAAGAGAAAGTGATATTTGTCCCGGACAAGAATCTGGGGCGTTACGTACGGGAACATGTCCCCGAAAAAGAGCTTATACTCTGGGACGGGTATTGTGTGGTTCATATGAGATTGACACGGGAACAGGTATTGAGGATTAAGGAGCAGCATCCCGGTGCCGAGTTCATAGCTCATCCGGAGTGCCGCAAAGAGGTTATAGACCTGGCCGATTATGTCGGGTCAACAGCGGGGATGATCAAGTATGTCAACGATTCATCCTGCCCGGAGTTTATCGTTGGAACGGAGATGGGCATTATATACAGACTCAGACAGGACAACCCGGATAAGCAGTTCCATGTTCCTACCGATCAGTTCATATGCGCCAATATGAAATTAACTACGCTCGGATGGCTCGCCAGGAGCCTGGAAAAAGAGATATACGAGATAACAGTTCCGGAAGAGATTTCTTTAAAGGCGGGAAAAGCTCTTGAGAAAATGCTGAAAGTCTCCAGTTGATTTTAAAAAACAATATTAGGATGTTCTTCCTGAAAAATGAATGGAGGGCAATATGAGGGAACGTGTAGCGGGTATTATCGGCTCCGGGAACATAGGTGCGGCGCTTATAGCGCATATCAATGAAAAGATGAGAGAGAAGATAGGCAGCATCAAGATATTCGATATCGAAACATCGAAAGCTGAAAATCTAGCGAATAAATATGATTTTGCCGAAAATATGGATTCAGCAGAGGCTATTATACGCGAATCGGATATTGTGGTCGAAACCGCCTGCGCTGACGCGGTCCCGGCTATTCTCCAAGAAGTCATTCTTCAAAAAAAAGATCTCATGATATTGAGTATAGGCGGGTTGCTGGGCAGTGAGAACCTTATTGAGAAAGCCAGGTCGAAAGGTATAAAGCTGCTGCTTCCGTCCGGGGCTGTATCCGGGATAGACGCGTTGAAGGCTTCCGGCATAGCTGGAATTAAGTCTGTTTCTCTGACAACAAGAAAGTCTCCCCGGTCGATAAAAGGAGCGCCGTATCTTGCGGAAAAAGGTATAGACGCGGAAAAAATAGATAAACCCACGGTTATTTTCGAAGGCAGTGCCGCCGAGGCGATGAAAGGTTTCCCGAAAAACATAAATGTGTCAGCTCTTCTTTCAATAGCGGGTATAGGAGCGGACAGGACGGGGGTAAAAATAATAGTTTCTCCTGAATACACCAGAAACACCCATGAGATCGAGATCATAAGCCACGCGGGCCAGATAAAGACTGTTACACAGAATATCCCGTCGCCCGATAATCCCAAAACAAGTTATCTCGCTGTCCTATCGGCCATCTCGGCGCTCGAGGGTTATTTTGATACGGTGAGAATAGGGACATAACAATGCGATACGCAAAACGAAAATTCGTTTCACAAAATAACGCCCGATGAAATCCACCTCACACCCTTACGAGATACGCAATAGCCCAGTCCGGGTACGACGCGTCTCGTGCCTGATACCGACCCGAGAAGGGTATTGTATCTTTTAACAGCACATGTTATAATAATAAAAACTTATAATTAAAGTCATTTTTGTGTCAAATATGAATAACAATTTTGTCAAAATAATTACGTTTATTATTCTTTTCAGTTTCTCTTTTAACGGAATAGGGAGTGTATAATTGAGTGTGTCTGAGGGGGGATAAAAGAAAAGGGATAACT
>CAYMTI010000105.1:0-5467 GCA_964393315.1 uncultured Planctomycetia bacterium | reverse complement strand
TGAGAATTTCAGTATGATCTTTATTCGGCATATTAAAAAGAATACTAAAAATAGGCTTATTGTATCGGCAAAAAAAATGTTATAAAAGTAAAAGAAATAAGAAGTTTTATGTAAATATCGGGTCCATACGTTAAATTCCGGGATTAAGAGTTAACTATGGACCCGATATTTATATCGGTTAGGGGAGATATGAACGTTTTATTGATAGTAGGTCTTATAATCATAATGGGCACGATAGGCGGAAGGGTCTTCAGTAAATTTAACATGCCCAGGGTTATGGGATATATGATAATAGGATTGCTTGTTGGTGAAACGTTTCATGGTTTTTTGAGCCATGAAGTTACGGAGTCATTTGTTCCATTGATAAACCTTTCCCTGGGGGTAATAGGGTTTATGATAGGGACAGAACTGAGATTTGACCGGTTCAAAAGGTACAGTCGTTCCATTTATTCCATATTGTTCGTAGAGTCGTTATTGACTTTTATGCTTGTATCTCTTGTGACCACATTATTAACTAAAAAGTTATATATGGGGCTTATTCTGGGAGCTCTTTCTTCCGCGACCGCCCCCGCCGCGACATATAGTGTACTGGGTGAGTATAAAGCCAGGGGGCCTGTTACCCTTACGGCATTATCTATTGTGGCTCTTGATGATGCTCTGGCCCTTATAATTTACGGGGTTGCCAGTGTGTTCGCCAGATCTATGATAGTACATGAAAGCGTATCTATTTTTAAAAATCTGCTTATGCCGTTTTTAGAAATATCGCTTTCCGTCCTACTGGGAGGTATAGCTGGCGGGATCCTGCATCTGATCTTATTGAAGGCCAGGAAACGGGAAAATGTTCTTCCCCTCATTCTCGGGACTATAATACTGGTAGTAGGGCTGTCTGTATACCTTGATATAGATCTGATACTGGCAGCTATGGTACTTGGTATAGTAGCCGTCAATCTGCAGCCCGTACAGAACAGTAAAGTGTTTGACATCATAAAAAAATCCAGCCCGCCTATTTTTATTCTTTTTTTCGTGCTTGTAGGGGCTAGAATGAACGCTTCTATCCTTTTGAAAGGCGGTGTTTTTCTGCTGGCGGTCGCTTATATTGTCAGCAGGAGTGTAGGTAAGATGGCAGGTGCTTTTATCGGCGGAAAATTATCGGGTGCGTATCCAACGGTCACCAGATATTTGGGATTCTGTCTTATGGATCAGGCCGGGGTAGCCGTAGGGCTTTCCATCGCGGCATACGGTACCTTCAGTGCTTTGGGAGAAGAATATAAAGCAGCCGGGATAACCATAATCAGTATCATAATAGCCACTACTTTTTTACTTCAGTTCATATCTCCTCCTATGATAAAATACGGGATAAGAAAAGCCGATGAGATCAACAGGAACGTGACTGAAGAAGATGTGATCGCTGAGCACAAAGTGTATGATGTTATGAACGAGGAGTTCTTTGTGATAAAAGAGAACTATAACCTGTCCAAAATAATAGGTATTATGAAACGTACCGATTCTTACCATTTTCCCGTAGTTAACATGGCCGGGGAATTTATAGGTCTTATTTCTCTCGGCGAAATAAGAGAGACTTTTAATGAAGATCAGATGAGCCAGTTGATCCTGGCCGGTGATATGGTAGCGGAGGCCGACGCGATCGCGTACGCGGATCAGAGATTGGAAGAAATAATGGAAATATTTGATTCAAAGAAAATAGGGTACATACCGGTTATGGAAAAAGCCGGGTCAAGAAAAATTGTCGGAGAATTGAGATACAGGCAGGTCAGGGATTACTTAGCTAAAGAGGTCTTAATGAGGCAGCAGGGCATGGAATTTAGTATGAGATGATTTTAAAACAACGACATAGGAAGGGATATGGCAGGAGAAGATTATTATTCAATACTGGGTGTAAAGGAAAGCGCTTCACAGGCTGCGATAAAGAAAGCGTACAGGAAACTGGCTCTAAAGTATCATCCGGATAAGAATGCGGGAAATAAAAAAGCTGAAGAAAAATTTAAAAAAATATCCGAAGCATATTATGCTCTGGGTGACGAAAAAAGACGTAAGGAATATGACAACTTAAAGAAAATGGGAGGATATACCGGGAATTTTTCTTCCAGCCAGGGTTTTGACTCGAGTGAATTTTTCAGCAATTTCAGATCCGGAGGCGGATTTTCTTCCGAAAGCATTTTTGGAGATATTTTCGAGGGGCTGTTTTCGGGAACTTCAGGACGCAGAAGCGGATATACCCGTTTTTATACTACATCGGGCCAATCATCCGGGAATCAGCAATTTTATGATGCCGGCCGCCAGAAAAAAGTTGAAACAGACATAAACGCGGTCTTGCCAATACCTTCTAATTTAGCTGATCAGGGAGGAGAAGCGAAGTTTACCCTTTCCAATGGCAAATCCATTACGTTAAAAGTCCCGACAGGGACTAAAGACGGGCAGAAAATGAGGTTACGGGGACAGGGAAATAAATGTCCGTGTTGTGACCATAAAGGTGATCTTATCGTTACCATTAAAATTAAATAAGAGCCTCCTGTTGACAAACAAAGATTTCTTAGGTAACATAGATATATAGATATATGTCTATATAAATAGAGGAAAGACATGGAGGATAACGATCTGATCAGAGTTTTTAAAGCGCTAGCGGATAAGACCCGCCAGGATATATTGGAACTTCTTGCGGACGAAGAGATGAATGTAACGGATATATGCGCGGAGTTTAAGACCAGCCAACCTACGATATCTCACCACTTACAGATCTTAAGAAATTGCCATCAGATAGCATCCAGGAAAGAAGGGAAGAACATTTATTATGTTACAAAGAAGGATATTGTAAAGGAAGTGTTCGTTAAGGTTGTTAAAAAGATGCGTATAACAATTGTTAGTTCTGGAGAGAATAACGAATAATTTTCTTGTTAATCATATAGATATATTAAGTTTATCTATATGGAGGGGTAACGATGCGAGGTTATATTAACCTTTAAATTGACCTAACAAAAGAGCTATGTTATAATAAATTCCAAATTAAAACTATAGTATGCAATAGCAGTGTAATTCAGGATCATATTATGCATAGAGATATTATTTTGACAAAGAGGAAAGGCCGCTTAACCAAAACTATAAATATTCTTATCATATTCGTATTTTTGAATACGTTTATCTTATCGTCTTCGCATGCTTATACCGGGGAACAGGAATATTATAATCTGGCCGTAAGCAGTATCTTTAATGAGAGATGTATAGATCTAGAATTAGCGCTTGTTATAGATATGGCGATAAAAGGTGTTTATGGGGATCGTCCTGAATTTAAAAGTCGTTTTAATATAAATGCGGCTTTAGCGGCGCAAAAAGACGGTGTTGTCAGTGATATAAAAAAAATAGAGGTTCTTACAAATCCAGAAAAACAATCAGGTCCGAACGGGGATTTTATTGAAATATATTTAAGACTGTTCCGTACGCCTGAAAATACGGATAATCTTAAGATCTGTTTTTACGGAGATAAAATAGATGATATTTGGGATCAGGATAAGGTCAGTATTTTTAACTTGCCTTCACCCCGGGTTCTAAGCGTAAGGGCAAAAGAGAGGCCAGAACCGATACGTTATGTACCTTTTGAGATATCTTATCCGATCGATATCTTGGGTAAAAAAAAGGTAGGGTTATCTCAGCTATCAGACAGGGATCTTATGCGAAAGAGGTTGAAGCATAATGTATATTTTGCGAACGCTCCGCCTGAAAGAAAAAAAGATATAATTAACAGAACAATAAATTTTCGAAAAGTAGCGATACCATTGATCGAAAAATATTTGCAAAAGGAGCATCCTGAACTTGAAGTGCTGAACATATCTTATCATGGATCATATCCATATGGAAAAAAAGGGGTTGTTCCCGGAGATGTGGATCTTTTTGTAGTAGTACGCGGGAATTATTTTCAGACCCGAACGGAGACAATAGACGTGGGCAGGATGAACGGACAGTTAAAAGATCTGGCAAGGAAGGTGTCTAAATTCAATTTAAGTATCCGGGGAGAGGATAATTTTAAATATTGTATGCTGGATAAAACGTCATCAATAAGTTATCAAAGGCAGAAATATCTCATAGAAAGGACTATATCGGTAGTTTATAGCCGAAATATAGTATTAACCGGATATGATTTTAAGGATAACAGGGGAATGGAAAAACGTAATATACCGGCACAGATATCCTTACTTTTGAATAACGCTTATGAATATTTATTCAGGGTCAACAACAGGTTGGCCTCAGATCCCGATAAAGCGCTAAAGGCCTTAAGAAAAGTGCCTACAAGGCTTTATATGGCAAGTCTATATCTGAAACGTTTGTTCCCGGAGTTGGATCTGAACGTGGAAAGATTTCTTGTTTTAAGGGAAAAAAATGATATTTCAGGAAATGTGTCATTCAGGGAAATCGAGGAAGCTTGGGCAGAACTTAACGATCATTTTGAGGCGCAATGCGTAAATTGCGGGATTACGTCCGGATCCAGTTGGGGGGACTCCGTGATCTCTAACAATGAAATCACTATGCACGAACTTTTGAAGGATGAGGGGCATCATTCTTCGGATCTAAAGAAGGAGAAAAATCAACAATACGTTATGCGTAAAAGATTCGCGGAGTTAAAGGAAAACAGAGTTAAAGGGGTCATCCTGGATATTGATAACAATTTAACGGATCCTGCCGGAAGACGGATAGATAAAAAAGCCCTTGATATGATCTTTTTCCTGCGCATGGCGGGTATCCCGGTCAAATTGAATACTGAACGTATATACAGGTGGGTAGGAGAAGGTGAAAGTGAAGGAAGAGATCTTGAATCAGTACTTCAGGATATAGCTGCATATCTTAAAAAGAAGAAGATCCCTGCAGCTGGACAGGAATCTATTTTGAACGGATTATATGTTTCTTCCGAAGGCGGTCTTTTTATCAGTAACGGATTTCTACGTGAAGATCCGAGATGGAAAAGTTACGAGGAAAAATTCTTCAAAAAGGTAGGGATAAAATTGCGGACTGAGAGGGATAACAAGATAGAACGTTTTTTGGATGAGATAGATATGAAAAAACATGGTCTATATTGTGATATGAAATTAGCGAAAGAAAGGTCTTTCAGTTTTTTTGACCGCAAGCCCGGGAACAAGGATAGATTGAACAGATTAAGCCGTGAACTTCCGGCTATAATGTCGGACGCCGGATTGATTGATGATGATTGCATCATCCTTTGAAAGTTGTCCAACTTCCTTGAATGCACCTGCAAAAGCATGTGATGATTCAAGTGCAGGGATAATACCTTCCTGCTTCATGGTGAGATCAAGTGCCTGCATGACCTCCGTATCGGTTGCAGATTCAAAACGAACCCGTTTTTTATCCCATAGATCACTTAATATTGGTGAAACTCCAACGTAATCAAGTCCTGCAGCAACGGAATGGGTCTGTTTCATCTGACCATCTTCATCCTGCAAAA
>CAYMTI010000104.1:0-5487 GCA_964393315.1 uncultured Planctomycetia bacterium | reverse complement strand
TATCCTCTGAAATATCGTAATCCTTATTACTCCCTCCAAGGAGAATACCTATACACTTTTTCCCCTGAAAGCTCTCTTTATCCGCAAAATAGGGTTTCGACTCACGGGTATTCATTTCTTCGGGATCGATAAGATTAGGCGAAAGTTTAGTCATCACAATATTGTCTTCCAATTCCATATTTTTTTCAATGTCATGCTCAGGGATTATAACAATATCAAATTTCTTACGCATTGCCCGGCCAGGGTCAAGCACTGTGACATTTTTAGCTAAATTTTCCAGTTTCAAAGCAAAATTCACTCCATAAAGACTGGATCCACAGCTCACGATAACATCCGCGTACTTATTAACGCAGGCGGCATAGCTGTCTTTTGTCAAAAAAAGCCGTAAAACTTTTAAATGCAGCTGTCCGAAACAACTTAAATAAGGGCTAATACTGTTGAATGCTCCTTTTGAGAACTTATTCCTGAATTTGACCGGTACTGTCTCGACTTGGATCTTATCAGCGGAAAAACCTTCATTTTCCCTGTATTTTTTGATCTGTTTTACAACTGCCATAGACTGTTTCAAATGGCCGGCTTTCCCGTCAACAAGTACCATGACTTTTTTCAAGTCCGTCATTTTCCATTTTTTGTGCATCCATAGCCATTGTTCGGGAAATTCCCTTATGTTCTTTTCCAGTATTTTATTGAACCGCGTAGCCGGCACCTTAAGGTCTTCGTCTTTACCTACAAGAAAAGGTTCTTCAAGAACGATCTTCTGATACGGTCCTTTCTTCCTGTGTATAAAAGCCGGTAAGATGTAAGAACCGCATTTTTGAGCCATACGATACGGACCTACGGCGCTAGAAGCCGGCCTGCCGAAAAGATCTATCAATATACCATTAGCCCCGCCGTTCTGATCTCCCAGAAGCCCCACACCTTTTCCTGCACGCAGGACCTTGAAAAGATTCTTAACGTCAGCGCCTTTCCTAATGACCGTGTTGCCCTTAGATTCCCTTAGGATATTCAAAAGCTCATAAGTTTTCACCATCTTCTGATCCCGCGTAAGCATATATACGGGAAAACCCAGGATAGCGCCAGTGGCAATACTCATTTCCCAGTCACCGAAATGAGCCGAAACAAGTATCATTCCGCCTTTGTATTTCGAACACATCTCTATCCTTTCCATATGAGGTATTTCGATGTATTTTTCGACATATTTCCTGTCTAACTTTGACATAGACAACATCTCCGCGAAAGTTTGCGCCCAGTCCTTATAAACGTTCCTTGTTATGCGTTTTAATTCAGCGGGGCTTTTCTCCCCGTAAAAAGCAGCTTTTAAATTCGCATAAGTTATTTTGTTCCGTTTGCCGCTTACCGCATAAGCTATGCATCCCAATTGCCTTCCTAACCACAGGTTGAACCCTATCGGCAAGACATAAAACAAATGGTTAAAACCTCTAAGTATGAATGAAACTATCAAGTCCAGCAATTAAATTCTCCTTTCCTTCTTCTATCTCTACAGTTATATTCAAAACAAACAGCTTTGATCCAACGGAGGAAAGATCAAGTTCCCGAAGTTTAACCTGATCTTTTTTTGTTGTTATCACCATATCAATATCCCGATATTGCGCGGCATCGTGTATTTCACTAATATCTTTCTGCGAATAATGATAATGATCAGGATATATCTTTTCACAGGCGACCATACCGCCCTCTTTCTCCACAAGAAATTTTAAATATCCGGGGTCAGCTATGGCACTCAATATCAGTATTTTCCGGGATTTCATATCCTCTAAAGAATACGCGGATCCCGTTATATCCGTAAGAAAAACCGGCTTATGTCTTACAGTTACAAAAGGCGTACCCGGAGACTGATCCTCGAGCACTTTTTTAACTTTATCCCTCTGTTCTTTTCCGGCGGCATCAGTTTTCGTAAGAACAAAAATATCCGCGCGCTTCACCGAACTTATAGGCTCCCTGAATACTCCCGCGGGGATCAAACGGCCGTTACCTGGGAAGGAAACGGTATCTACAAGAAGAATATCTAACTGCCGGCCAAGGCGCCTGTGCTGGAATCCGTCATCCAATACCGCTATGTTCAAGCCGAAATCTTTAGCCCTTACGGAACTTCTGAAACGATCCTGTCCCACTATTACAGGCACTTCGGGCAAAGCATCTTTGATCATAATGTTTTCATCTCCACCGTATCCCCTGGTAAGTATAGCGGGTTTATATCCCCTGGCTACAAAATAATCCGCCAGATATATGGAAAAAGGGGTCTTCCCCGTCCCTCCAACCGTAATATTCCCTACGCTGATGACCGGCAAAGGAGCTTTCAAGATCCTGCGTACACCCGTATTATAACAAAGATCTATGATTTTTATCCCTATAAAATAAAAAAACGACAAAAACAAAAGAAAAGGTTTAATAACACTGGCTGCCGCGTCCTTTCTTTCGTCCTTCATTATGGAAAATATGAATAACCTTATACTCATATACTATTTTTTTAAAAACCTTTCTATCGTCTCTATCGTTCTTTTTACGGCTCCATCGTTATCCGATATTACTTTTTCCGCGTTCCGGGATATTTCCTGACGCCGGGAAGGGTCATCCACCAGTTCCCCCAGAACCCGCTCAAGATCTTTTTCATCCCGTACCCGGCAAGACGCATCATTGTCCAGGAAAAGACCTGAAACCTGTCTAAAATTAGTCATATTCGGTCCGAATACAACCGCCTTCCCCCTGGCGGCGGCCTCGATAGGGTTCTGCCCTCCCCTATCCGTTATGCTTCCCCCTATAAACACTATTGACGCCAACTCGTAAAGGTCTTTCAAATGGCCTATCGTATCTACCAGCAGGACTTCCGGATCTTTTACAGATAAACTGCCTGATCCGAGAAACTCTGATAAACGGTCGTACCTCATCCCTGCGGTTTCACAATAGACACTAATGGCATCAATCCTCTCTATATGCCTGGGAGCCAGTATAAGCCGCAAGCCTCTGCGGGTTTCCTTTAAGCGTTTAAAAATATCTATAATCAGATTTTCCTCGGGATAATGGGTACTCCCCGCTACAATAATATCGCTTTTTTCCCCGAAACCAAAATCTTTTTTACTGAAAGTCTCTGACCCGGATATTTTAGAAAGTTCATCAAACTTCAAATTCCCGGGGACAAAGACCTTTTCTTCAGGAGCCCCCAGCTCCTTTACCCTGAAAGCGTCAAGTTCCGACTGCATACAGAATATATCTACCGACCTAAAGATACTCTTAGTCACAAATGATATTTTTTTATAATTCCTGAAAGATGAATCAGACAATCGTCCGTTGATTATAACTACCGGTACCCCTTCGGCATGCATCTCTTCTATCATATTCGGCCATAACTCGGTTTCTATGATCATATACAAGCTGGGCTTGACGGCTTTAATCACCCTCCTGACCACAACCGTTATGTCAAGCGGATAATAGAACACCTTATCTATGCCTTTGTTAATATTTTTTCTGGCAAGGTCATTCCCCGTACTGGTAGTTGTTGAAACTATAACAGGCACATCGGAACTAGATTTTTTTAATGCCGATCCCACTTTCACGGCAAGATTGACTTCTCCCACGCTTACGGCATGGATCCAGATGGGAGAATCCAAACTTGCTATATCTTCCGGAATAAACCCCAACTTTTGGAAGAAATCTTTGTGGTACTTCCCCTTAATCAGAAGATACGGCAAATAAACCAGGCTGAATATTATGCAAAATATGTTATATAAGATCTTCATAAAACTCCAAAACGCTAAAAAACTCAATATCACCAGCTGAACTAAGGGCTCATATCCTTCCCGTAGACTACTTTACCTCCGATACGGGATACTTCCTACTCTTCTACCCCGGGGTTTGATCAGGCCTTAGGATGTGCTTTCTTATATATTTCACGGAGCCTTCTTGAACTCATATGCGTATATATCTGCGTAGTAGATAAATTCTTATGCCCCAGAAGTTCCTGCACGCTTCTAAGATCGGCACCGTTATCGATCAGATGAGTGGCAAATGAATGACGTATAGAATGAGGTGAGATCTTCTGTTCTATACTGCATTTTTTTACATATTTATCTATTACACGCCTTACACTCCTGTCAGTTAAACGTGTACCGTTCTTATTCAAAAAAACAGCCTTCGTCTTTATCGAGTTAGAATCCCGCAAATAATCACGCAAAACTTTCTGCGCTTCTTTCCCCAGAAGCGCGAGCCTTTCTTTCTTCCCTTTACCGCGGACTTTCAAGGTTCCGCTAATAAGATCGATATCTTCCCTGTTCATGCCAACAAGCTCACTTACACGCATCCCCGTAGAATAAAGGACCTCAAGGATAGCTCTGTCTCTCTGTCCGAGAGAAGTTAATATATCGGGAGAAGTAATAAATTCAATGATTTTTTCGGCGTCAAGAAATTCGGGAAGATCTTTATCCACCTTAGGAGAAAAAATATTTTCAGCAGGATTCGACTTGATATATTTTTCCCTAAAAAGAAACTTAAAAAAAGAGCGCACCGATGCTAACTTCCTTACAATGGTCCTTTTCGATGAGTTCTTTTCCCTGAGTCCGGCCAAGAACCTGCGCATGTCAAGATGCGTGACAATAGCCGGAGTTTTTCCTCCCATAAAAATACTGAACTCCTCGAGATCCGACCGGTAATTCCTTAAAGTGTTTTCCGAATAATTTTTTTCTATATCAATAAATTTTTCAAACTTGTCAATATATTTCTTCAAGATCTAATCCTCTTGAACCCGGTTACTATCTTCTTCCCCGTCATTTTTAGGCAAAGTCCTTGATGTGAAAGTACACTTTGGATACTTTGTACAGCCATAGAACATTCCCCTGGATGATTTTCTTTCTACCAGTTCGCCGTCACATCCTTCTTCGGGGCATTTCACCCCGGTAGTTATACTTTTTGAATGCCTGCATGTCGGAAAATTCGAACAGCTTAGAAAACGGCCTCTCCTGCCCCACTTGATCACCATTGGTTTACCGCATAATTCGCATACTTCATCCGTTTTCACGACCTGTTTTTTCATATTTCCCATTTTCTCTTTAGCTTTTTCAAGGTCATTCATAAAAGGAGTGTAAAACTCTTTAAGAACATTAACCCAATTTTCCTTCCCCTCCTCTACATCATCCAGTTTGTTTTCCATTTTTGCCGTAAATTCATTGTCAACAACTTCCGGGAAATTATTTACAAGAAGCTTGTTTACCAGCTCGCCCAATTCAGTCGGAAGCAGGCTTCTGCCCATTCTTATTATGTAATTCCGGCTGATGACCGTCTTAATTATGGGAGCGTATGTCGAGGGCCTGCCTATCCCCTGCTCCTCCAGAACTTTGACCAGAGAAGCATCGGTATACCTCGGAGGAGGTTTGGTGAAATGCTGCTCAGGCAAAAGTTCCTCGAGATCAAGTATCTCTTTTTCCTCAAGCTCCGGTATTTTATCATGTTCGGCTTCCTGTTCTTTAGTATTCTTGT
>CAYMTI010000103.1:0-5553 GCA_964393315.1 uncultured Planctomycetia bacterium | reverse complement strand
ACGCCTTTATCCTTTACCCGTTTTGCAGCTATAACAAGAAAGCCGCCTAAAACCAATCCGTTCAAAATAGATAAAACTATATCTAAAAGGGGGCTTAGTATCGTCTGGCTTAAATTGGTAATCCCGCTGCCTAATAACGCTGTACAAATTGCCATTGCCAGGCTGAAATTTATTATCCCGAGAGCGTCATCAAATGCTCCTATACCCAATATAGTCGTCGTTACAGGCCCATCCGCCTTATATTCTTCTTTTACGGCCAGTGTGGGCGTAGGATCAGTAGGAGACGCCAGAGCTCCTGCCATCAATGCAAGCGGGAAGAAATATAAAGGCTTTAAATCTATTCCCAGTATTTTGACCATAAGCGGTATCGCAAAATATAATCCTATGGTAACAAATAAAAAAGTAACTATAGATTCGAAAAGGGTCATTACAACCAGGGTTTTTCCCAATTCCTTTATTTTACTGTACTGAAGAGTGCCTCCTATGGCATAGGAAATGATACATAAAGCGAAATTGCTTATTATATCGGAATGTTCTATGAAAGCGTCCGGGAGAACACCGAAAAAACCCGGTTCCAGAAGTATCCCGGCAGTAATATATCCGGTAACTTTGGGAAGATTGAAAAGATTGGCTACCCAGCCTCCTAGATAACCAAACAAAAGCATAACGCCGAAAGTTAGTATTACATTGAAATTAGCAGAAATATCTGAAAACATTTATCCCTCCCCCTGTTTTATCAATATACGCTCTCCATAAACCGTCATTCGGTTCAGCTATCTGACATCAGGCTCTTTAACTTTTTCTCATACCTCCGGTAACAATTATCAAGGATAACATCCAGATCCTGAGATTCCTCTAAGAGTATCTCCATGCACAGTATCATAAGATCCCCAACCTCTGTTGAAAAATGATCATCGTTTTTTTTATACAACTCATGTATCTCCATATCATGCTCTTCAACGAACCGTAGAAGTGTATGCATATGTTCCCGGCTTTTCCCGTTATATTCTGACGAAAGCCTGTGAATGTACTCTATCCTTTTTTTAGCATAACAGGTAAAAGACCTTTTGGCGTCCAAGCCCAATTTAACCCTCCTCGATACCTTTTTATTTTAAAAATGATATTTCCTTTATTTTATCATATAATTCCATAAAATCCGTGGAGATACATTCATAATCCACTACAGATGACAACTCTTCACAGGAAGAATTGAAAGCTATGGAATAACCCGCCAATTTTATCATGGGAATATCGCCCTCGCTATCACCCACGGCTATGGTTTCTTCGGGCTTTATACTGAATTTCTCCAAAATTCCCCTGAAAGTCAAGCCTTTTGCCCCGTGGCTTATATTTACTTTCACTCCTCCGGTAAGCTTCCCTCTGTAAACATTAAGGCGATTACCAAGTACATAATCGAATTTAAGCTCCTCCTTTATCTTTTCGGTGACAAATTGAAGCCCGGTAGAAACAGCCGCAAGCTTGAATCCGTGTTCCTTCAATCTTTTTAGCACTTCCCGGGCATTTTTAGAATAGCGAACATTTTTGAAGATCTGATACATTTGTTTCGCTTCTATACCTTTCCAGTGAGCGGCATCCAATTCACAGAATTTCCTGTAATTTATTTCACCCGCGAGGAACTGCTGCTGATATTTCTTGGCCAAAACATCCCATAATCCAAGACTCTCATGGATATAACGCCAACTTGAAACATGCCGGGTTATAGTACCGTCAATATCGAAAACTATCAGCTTATATTTCATTTTTCTTGTTCGTTCTCTTCTTTTATTTTTCCCGCGAGCTGTCCACAGGCAGCCAGGATATCCGATCCTCTGCCGCGCCTGTAGGTAGCTGTAACTCCGCCGGCTACAATTTTTTGCCGGAAAGCTTTTATCCGTTCCATGCTTATTCTGCCGCCGCCCCATCCGGGGATATCATTACAGACCAGCAAGTTGACCTTCCCTTTTATCTGTTTAGCTATTCTTGAAAGTTCAGCCGCATCCTCTAGTGAATCATTTATACCGGATATCAATGTATATTCCAGGGTCACGATCCTTCCGGTATGTTCATAATGTTCGCGGCACGCTTTAATAAGAACTTCGAGAGGATATTTTCTGTTTATCGGCACCAGTTTATCACGAACATTATTACTTACGGCATGAAGAGATACGGAAAGTTCGACCTGTAATCCTATTGATCTTAGTTTCTTCATTTCCGGGATAAAACCGCAGGTAGAAACTGTGATTTTGCGGGCCCCTAATTCAAGGCCGGCGCGGGAATTAATTATTCTGATTGATTTGACTACGTTATCGAAATTATCCAGAGGTTCTCCCATCCCCATATAAACAACGTTTGTCACCCTTATACCTTCTATCCTTTCAACCGATAATACCTGTCCAGTGATCTCCCCTGTCGAAAGATCCCTTTTGAACCCGTATTTCCCGCTTGCGCAAAAAGGACATTTAATTTTACATCCAACCTGGCTAGAAACACAAAGGGTCCTTCGTGCCCCCTCTTTTATTAACACACTTTCGATAAATTCCTCATCCCGGAGCCTCCATAAAAATTTTCTCGTACGATCGCGGGATGTTCTAAAGCCTTCCATTTTCAGGCTTACCGGATAAAAACTTTCATCCAATTTCTTTATAAGCGCGCCGGGAAGATCGGTCATAGAAGAGAATTTATCCGCTTTTTTTTTATAGATCCATCGAAATATCTGCCCTGCCCTGTGAGGTTTTTCCCCCGCTAGTGACATTTTTCGTTTAAGTTCCTCTATGTCATAATCCCCGATAAGTTCTTTCATAAAAACACCACGATCAGTTTATTATCACTTTAAGTTTATATTGTTTCATAAATTGATCTTCCCAGGGCCTTTTTTCGGTAAAAATGATCTCCGCCGAACCTTTTGATATACATTTAAACACGTACGTTTCTATTCCTCCGGCACCGATAAGATCGCTTTTTCTTTCATATTTTTTCTCGCGGACCATCTCCAGTATATGTTCACCGTATTTATACTCCATTTGCCATAAATATCCAGTCGTCGGGTTAGTTTCCAAACGAAGCGTGAGTATATCACCCCGGCCTAAGGTAATATCTTTATCTTCTGTAAGCATGATATCCGTATTCTGTTCCTTATAGCACCCGGCAAAAAAGAGGCACAACATAACCGCGATCAATATATATCTTTTTTTCACAACTACCCCCTTTCTAACGACATATATAATACAATGCATAATGCGAATATATCAAATATTAAATTAAAAGACAAACTAAAGAGCCCAATAGCTCCTTTGAGCTATTAATTCTTTTTTTTTCTGGTATAATTTAAAAAACATGTTTAGCGTGATCTCAAAACAATAAAATCGATGAAAATAGCCTTTGTATTCAATCCGTTCAAATATAAGGTCCACGAAGAGAACCTTAAAATAGTTCAAAAATACTTCGGGATGTTCCCGCCTTTAAGCCTGGCATGGGCAGCCGCTATCGCCAGGGAAGCCGGGCATCAGGTCTGCATTATAGATGCCCGCACATTAAACCTTACCAAGGAACAGACCCTTGAAAAATTACGACATTTTAACCCCGATATCATGGGATTCATGATGACAACCTATATGTTCAACGACACGATGGAATGGATACGATATCTGAAAACCGCGCTGAAGATCCCGGTTCTAGCGGGTGGTTATAACCTTAGAATATATCCGGAGGAAACCCTATCCCGGGAAGAGATCGATTACGGCATATATGAACATGCCCTGCCCACTTTACCTGAACTTTTGAACGCTTTGGAAAACAGAACCGCCATCCGGGATATCCCGGGTTTAGTCTTCAAAAAAGATGGTAAAATATTAGTGTACCCTTCACCCCCGGTAAACTTTGAAGATTTTCCTTTCCCCGCAAGGGATCTTCTTCCCAATGAACTTTATGCTGAATTTCCTACGGAAAGAAAAAATTTCACCATAATGATAACCAGCCTAGGATGCCCGCACAAATGTGATTTTTGTGAGGCAGGCAGAACCGAATATAATCCCAGAAGCGCGGAAAAAGTAGTACAAGAAATAAATGAGTGTATCGAAAAATATAACATAAGGGAAATTGATATATTTGATTATGATTTCACCGTAAACAAAAAAAGGGTTATGGATATATGTTCCCTGATCACAGAAAAAAAAATGGATATCTCATGGGCCTGCCGATCCAGGGTAGATATAGATAAGGAATTGTTGAGCGCAATGAAAAAAGCCGGATGTTCCAGGATATATTACGGGATAGAATCCGGAAACCAGGAAATACTTGACA
The DNA here is from genome assembly GCA_964393315.1 of uncultured Planctomycetia bacterium. Taxonomy (GTDB): domain Bacteria; phylum Omnitrophota; class Gorgyraeia; order Tantalellales; family Tantalellaceae; genus CAYMTI01. The sequence goes on along the minus strand of CAYMTI010000103.1, from coordinate 1,254 downwards.
GGATAAACAAAGGGATAACCCTTGAGCAGATAAGAAAAACAATAAAAAGAACTAAAAAACTGGGAATAAAGGCCCTGGGTTTCTTCCTCATAGGAGCTCCCGGAGATACCCGTGAGACCGTAAAAAAAACAGTTTCTTTCGCAAAAAGTCTGGATCTTGATTATGTACAGTTCTCAAAATGCCTGGCTAAACCTCTAACGCCCCTGTGGGAAGATATGGTACAGGAGCTGCATTCCGACTACTGGAAGAACTGGATACTCGGGAAAGAAACCGATCACGCATTGCCCAGGCCGTGGACTATCTTATCTAACGAGGAGATAGATCAACTGACAAAATGGGCTTACGTCAGTTACCATTCACGTCCTTTGTTTCTTTTCCGCTCACTTTTAAAAATAAAATCTTTTTCTGAGCTAAGAAGAAAAACCTTCGCTTTTTTAGATATGTTGTTTAATCAGGAAAAAATATCCAAGGAGGATAAAAATTTTAAAGCTTATCATTAGCAAAAACATTAAACTCTTATTATCATCATTATTTCTTATTGCTTTCACTTTTATAATATATTCAGGTACACTGAATAACTCTTTCATGTGGGACGATCGCAAGGCGGTACTAGAAGACAGTTTTTTGAATGACCTCGGATCCATCCCTCATTTTTTTGGGCTGGAATACAATAGAGACAACTTACGAATAGCTCGAGGCCAATACAGGCCGATATCCAAAATAAGCCTAACAATTGACCATATGCTCTGGAAAAATGACCCTAGAGGCTATCATTTGACCAGTATACTGTTTCACATGCTTAACACGATGCTGGTATTTCTTATAATGCTTATGCTGTATCGCCTTTTCACTCCCTCGACCAATGGCCCCCCTGGAAGTTATGTATATATCACCGCACTTATCGGTGCCGCTCTTTTCGCTTCACATCCAGCTGCCACAGAAGCCGTGAACTGGATAAAAAACCGGGCGATACTATTATCCGTCTTTTTCGGACTTCTTTCTCTGATATCTTTTATGGAATACCTGCGCAATGAACGGTATAAAGTTTTTTTCTTCACTTCATCCGTTGTTATGTTCATATTATCCCTCCTTTCAAAAGAGACCGGATTAAGTATTCCGTTTATCCTGGTCGTCCTTATGATCCTTATCCATGGCTACCGGGACTTTAAAAGTATTGCTATAAAGATCTCTCCATTCCTTATTTTGGCGTTATTATATCTACTGATGAAATTCATTCTTTTTACTAATACGCCT
>CAYMTI010000102.1:0-5603 GCA_964393315.1 uncultured Planctomycetia bacterium | reverse complement strand
TTGATAGCGCTTATCTTTTTTTCAGCGGCAAAAACATTGCTGAAAGAAAGAACCGTCCCGAACAGGAACACAACCATAACCAGGATCAGTGTAATTCTTTTTTTCATTAAAAACCTTCTTCCTCTTCATTGCGAGATAAGTTGCTGAATTTAGTAAATTCCGGTATAAACGCCAGCTTGATCGTTCCGACTGGACCATGTCTTTGCTTGGCTATTATAACCTCGGCAATGCCTTTATTTTCTTCCATAGGGTTATAATACTCTTCCCTTAATATCAGCATAACTACATCGGCATCCTGTTCTATCGCGCCTGACTCTCTTAGATCAGAAAGCATGGGACGATGATCCGCACGCTGTTCTACCGCTCTTGAAAGCTGGCTTATGGCAATGATGGGTAGGTCCAGTTCTCTGGCCAGCGCTTTTAAGGACCGGGATATCTCTGATATCTCCTGCTGCCTGTTCTCCAAGCTTCTGCCTCCGGTCATAAGCTGGAGATAATCTATAATTATCAGTTGTATGTCATGTTTAGCTTTAAGCCTTCTTGCTTTGGCCCTTAATTCCAGAGCCCCTATCCCGGCTGTATCGTCTATGTATATAGGTGCCTCTGACAATTTGCTCGCCGCTTCAACAAGTTTCGGCCAATCCGATTGAGAGAAAAAACCTGTTCGCACCTTATGGGCATTAACCCCGGCAATAGAACAAAGCATCCTCTGCGCCATCTGGTCTTTTGACATTTCAAGACTGAAATACGCACAGGGTATCTTCTGGGTGACCCCGGCATATTCCATCATTGAAATAGCAAGAGCGCTTTTACCCATAGAAGGACGTCCCGCCAGGATTATCATATCCGATTTCTGCAGGCCGGCAAGTTTTACGTCCATATCATGAAACCCCGTGGGAATGCCGGTGATGTTCTCTTTTCGCTGATAAAGCATGTCTATGGTCTCTATGCTCTGTTTTACGATATCTTTCATAGTGGCAACCTGCATCGCTCTTTTTTTCCGTGAAGCTATATCAAAAATAAGTTTCTCCGCGTTATCAAGTATATCGTTCACTCCCATTGTGGGCTCATAACTGTCGGAAACTATTCTTGTAGCCGCCGATATCAAAGAACGCAAAAGTGATTTTTCGCGTACTATACGCGCGTAATGCTCGATATTAGCTGCCGTTGGTATGCTGTTGGCAAGTTCGGTTATGTAAGCGGGTCCGCCTATCTGATCCAGCAGGTTCTTTTGTTTAAGTTTTTCGATCAAAGTGACTATGTCGACGGCCTCGTTCTCATCATACAGGGATATTATCCCGGAAAAGATCTCTTTATGGGATTCAGAATAGAAGGCTTCTTTATCCAAAGATTCCACCGCTTTGGCAATTGCCTCCCTGTCGAGAAGCATAGAACCCAAAACTGCTATTTCTGCCTCCTTATTCTGGGGAGGCACTTTTTCAACAAGCGTTTTTGGAATCATTGTATTCAGTCAGTAAGGATGAGTCCGGTTATTTTTTAACGACCCAGATCCTCGCCTGGATCTTTACCTCAGGGTGAAGTTTTATTTCAACATTAAAAGTTCCAAGAGTCTTTATAGGTTCCTCAATAACGATCTTTTTCTTATCTATCTCTACACCTTCGGCATTAAACGCCTCCGCTATCATGTCCGCGGTCACCGAGCCGAAAAGTTTCTCACCCTCACCGGCGTCCATAGGTATAGTACAGGAAACCGAGGAGATCTTTTCCGCGGTCTTTTTGCATTCCTGTATAAGCTTTTCCTCTCTCTTGGCTTTTTCTCTTTTTTTCTGTTCAACAACGCGTAAAGCACCTTTATTTGATAGGATAGCCATAGACCTGGGCATCAGATAATTCCGGGCATACCCATCCTTAACCTCGACTTCATCTCCTATTACTCCTAATTTCTCAATATCTTTAAGCAATATTACCTTCATCTCTGATGTCTCCTTGGTCTTCTCTGTGTTGAAGCTTCGCGAATTGTCACAAACGGAAGAAGCGCGGCCAATCTCGCCCTTTTAATAGCCTTGGTAACCATCCTCTGGTGTTTAGCGCAATTGCCGTTAATCCGCGAAGAAACTATTCTTCCTCTATCCGACATATATCTCTCCAGCAGTTCAACCTGCATAAAATCGATAGATTCAACCTTGTCACGGCACAATCTGCACGGCCGCTTTTTAAATATTCGCATTGTTCTCATTTTCTTTTTCTTGCTCACTTGCTCTCTCCTGTTTATCTTTTTGTCACTTAATATTAAAACGGAATATCCTCGGCATCCGCTTCCTGATCAAGATCTATAGAAGCTACATCACCATAGCCTCCGGGCGCATTATTGTTTTTATTCCGATCCTGGGACGCCTCGCTTCTTTCACCTTTAGGTCCCAAAAATTGTACGTTTGCCGCTATTACATCCAGAGCACTTCTTTTCTGTCCGTCCGGACCTTCCCAAGTCCTGGATTTTAGCCTGCCCTCGACCAGTACGCTTCTTCCCTTGGTAAGATATTCTCCGCATATTTCGGCCATTTTTCCCCAAACAACTATCCGGATAAAAGACGTATCCTCTTTTTTTTCTCCGGTACTGTCCTTATAGCTTCTGTTAACCGCTATGGAGAAATTGGCTACTGCCGTACCACTGGGTACGTATCTTAGTTCCGGATCCCGGGTCAAATTGCCCAGTAACAAGACTTTATTCAAACTCGCGGCCATACCCCCTCCTTACAAATGCATCAGACCAGATCGACAAGAGCTCTCATGATCGAAGTATTTATACGAAACTGCTTCATCATCTCGAGTACATCCGCGGGTTCCGCTGAAAAAGCTACCTGGTAATATATACCGGTATCCTTTTTGCGGATAAGATATGCCAGCTTTTTCTTGCCGATCATATTTTCTTTTTCAATTTTCCCGGAATTTTCGGTTATGACGGCATTGATCCCGTTCTTGACTTCGTCAATCGTATCCTCTTTCTCTGGAACGATTATGAATAATCCTGAATATTTTCTTACTTCTTTCATTTTTACCACCGTTTTTATTCGTTAGATAATAACATATATTAATATTATGCGCAAGTTAATTCCTAATACATGTTTTCGCGTTAAAATACGCCATAACACGGGCTAAAAAGACAGTTTAAAGCTGTTTTTATAAAACTAAAACCGCTCAATTATATCTGTTCATGGCTTCCGTTATCCCATCTTTAAGCCATACTTCGATACTTTCCACCGCTTTCCCTATAACCTGATCGAGAACCGGTCTTTCTTTTTTTAAGAAAGTCGACAACACAAAAACCGCCGCGTCGCCGTAAGGGATATCATTACCTATCCCCAGTCTCAAACGGGAAAAATCTTCACCTATACTTGCGGAAATAGACCTTACCCCGTTATGCCCTCCGTCCGAACCTTTAGCCCTGAACCTGATATCCCCCAGGGGAAGATTAAAATCATCGAGTACTACCAGGAGATCTTGCCTTTCTTCTATTTTGGATCCTACCGCGCCTACAGCCTCTCCCGAGAGGTTCATAAATGTCATCGGCTCAAATAACATTGTTTCCTCGCCGGCTATTCGTCCTATCCCGTACCTGCCTTTGAATCCTCTTTTCCCAAGTCGTATCCTGTATTTTCCGGCCAGAGCTTCCACAACCATGAATCCAATGTTATGGCGCGTCCTCCGATACCTCAATCCAGGATTTCCAAGCCCAGCTATTACTTTCATCTTTATCCCGTCATCGCGGGGTTATTCTCCCGAAGACTCTCCTTCCTCGTCTTCTTCTTTCTTACCCTTTTTGATGATCTCCGGTTCCGCGCCTTCTTCTCCCGTTACTTCTTCCTCTTCTTCAGCGCCTTCTGTTTCTTCCAGATCAGGCGTTGATACGGTCAAAATAACCTGCTGGGGATCTCCCAGTATTTCAACATCACCCTCCATCTTTATGTCCTTTATGTGTATGGACTCGTTGAGATGAAGATCATCCACATTGATGTCGATATGTTCGGGTATCTCGGTGGGAAGACATTCCACTTCTAATTCCCATTCAACCTGGTTGAGAACACCGTTTTCTTCCTTGACCCCAATAGCTTCTCCTTTTATAGCGACAGGAACGCTGACCTTTAATTTTTCCGTTAAAGAGATCTCCTGAAAATCGACATGAATAATGCTGTCTTTTATCGGATGGTGCTGAACTTCCTTTACGATAACTGTTTTGTTCTCAGCCTTGTCTTTTTTTTCGATATTCAGGTTAATGATAACATTTTCACCGGCTTCGGTATTAAGCACATGCCACAACGCTTTCATGTCAATATGGAGAGATAAAGCATCTTCCCCTCCTTTATAGACCACGGCCGGGATCTGCCCTTCTTTTCTAAAACGTTTGCTGGCTCCCTTTCCGGTAACGTCTCTTCCAACAGCTTTCAATTCTACTTTTTCCATTTATTTCTCCTTGTTTAAATCCACGGTTTTCACTCGAATAACGCACTTACGGTTTTTTCGTTATGTATCCGCAAAATGGCTTCTCCTAATAAAGGGGCCACGGAAAGCTGCACGATATTATCCAGCTTTTTTTCTTCCGAAAGAGGGATAGTATTAGTCACAACAAGTTCCTTAATAACGGAAGAGCCGATCCTTTCGATGGCCGGGCCGCAAAGAACCGGATGAGTTATCGCCGCGTAAATGTCCCCTGCCCCGTTCTTTTTAAGAGCTTCAGCGGCTTCCACAAGACTTCCCGCGGTAGCCACTATATCGTCGACGATAATAACATTCTTTCCTTTCACATCCCCCATTATATGCATAACTTCAGCCTTAACGTCATTGATACGGCGTTTATCCACTATCGCGAGCCCCGCACCGAAACGTTTAGCGTATGCTCTGGCCGTTTTTATGCCGCCCACATCAGGAGATACAATAGCTATATCCCGGATATTTTTCCTGACGAAATAATCCTGGAATATCCTTACGGCAAATAAATGATCAAGGGGTATATCGAAAAACCCCTGTATCTGTCCCGCGTGCAGGTCTATCGTAAGAACCCTGTTAGCCCCGGCCCGGGTTATAAGATTAGCCGTAAGTTTCGCTGTTATAGGAACTCTCGGCCGATCTTTACGATCCTGCCTGGCATAACCGTAATAAGGAAGTACCGCCGTTATCCTCCTGGCGGAAGACCGTTTAAGGGCATCTATCATGATCAAAAGTTCCATCAGGTTATCATTGGCCGGATTACAGGTAGGCTGTACTACAAAAACGTCCTTTCCTCTGACGTTCTCCCCGATAGTGACCTGTATTTCTCCGTCGCTGAAATGATCCACAGAGGCGTTTCCTAAAGGAACATTTAAGCTTTTACATATCTTTTGCGTCAGTGCCCTGTTCGCGTTTCCCGAAAATATCGTTAACTTGTCCATTCTTCACTCCGTTGGTAATTATTTTTTTAATATTTTAGCGGGCACTCCGGCTACAATGCTGCCCGCGGGAACATCTTTATTTTTCGTCACAACGCTGCCTGCCCCTACTTTAGCGCCTTTTTTCACTTTAACGGGAGCGATCAAAGAAACGCCTACACCGATAAAACATCCGTCTTCAATAACCGTCCGGTGTTTATTTTTCCCGTCATAATTGGCCGT
>CAYMTI010000101.1:0-5641 GCA_964393315.1 uncultured Planctomycetia bacterium | reverse complement strand
TTATCCAGATATAATAAACCGGTGCTTCAGACACACAAAACTTGACAGTCTCAGAAATAAACTTGATTGTAATGCTTCTTCGCAATACGGCCCGGGCCGTATTGCGTTTCATACTAAACTTCTTATTCTCTTAGCTTCTGATCTTATGGGACCGAGCGTCTCCACCAGGATGAATTTATATTATTTTTATGGTTAAAGAAAAAGTAATAGGTTTCATTCCGATTTCCCCGGGAAAAGCCGGGAATGGCTCTACGCTCTTTATCCCGCGCGCTATTCTTTTGGATAAGTTATTGCTATCTGATGTTACGCTATCTATGCGCATCAATTTACCCGAGGGAGAAATCGTAAAAATGATCTTAACTTCTCCCCCTGTACCGACTCCACCCTGTTTCCGTATCTCAAAACGTATTTTTTCTCTGATAAGATTATAATACTCCAAAAACGCCGTCTGGTCGACATCCAGAGATTTTGCCTCTTTCTCATCCGCTTCCGTAACCACCTTCTCATCTATTTCAGTTTCAGCAACATCATTTTTGTAATATTCCTCATCAAAAGTCTCTGCGCGATCATCCTTATGTTTTTCGGATTTATGTTCCCTGATACATTCTTTAAATATCTCTTCCTGAACCGCCAATTCGGGGCGCTGTATGCTAACATAGTTAAGATCCATATCAATATTTGTCCTTTCAGGCTCCATATCAGATCGCATAGCGGCATATGGCGCCAGAACTGCGACATGTACCGCTAACGATATTAATAGTGCTATCCTAAAACTGTTTGTCACAACAACATCTTCCTTTATTATCAAACCGGTTAAAAACGTCAATATTTGAGTTTTCCTTCCAGATAAAAATTGGTACCTGCAGCCGGATAAAAATTCGCCGCTCCGGTGCCCGCGTTTCTCACTCCATACTCGTAATATTTCTCATTTAATATATTGTTGACCCCTGCCCCCAGCGTAAGGTTCCCCATATTATAGAACATATTGGCATCTAATGTAAAATATCCTTTTAAGGGACGGAAATTATTAGCCTGGTCGTTAATATAATACCTCTGTCCGACAAATGCCCCTGTAATATTAAACGTAAAATCTTTGAAACAAAACAAACGGCATCCTATACTTCCCTTGTTTCTGGGTACCATAGGGATCTGCTTGCCAAAATACTGATCACCCTCGAAATGAGCGTCCGTATATGTATAATTGACGAACATCTGTCCCCATTTGCCCATATAAGCCTCCACGGAAGCTTCCAGACCCTGATGGACTGTTCGGTCATAATTTTCATTAGCGCCGAATCCACCCGGACCTCCGGCAGGATTAAAATATATTTCATTGTCCACATACATCCAGAAACCTGAAAGACCGCATTTCACTTTATCGGTGAACCGGTGCCTTACTCCGGCTTCAAAATTTTGAGATTCCTGTTCCGAAAAGCCCAGATTAAGCGTACCCCATGTAAAATACTCGTCAACGGCCGGCAAACGATAACTCTGATTATAATTAAAGAACGCTTCACTGCCTTCCAAATACTCAAAGACCGTACCAATATTATAAGCGTGTGCTATTTTTTTAGTCCCGTCATTCACTGGGGGATTCGGGAAAAATACAGCCAGATCAACATAATCAAAGTCATAATCCGACATTTCATATCGATACCCACCGACGATCCTGAGTTCCGGAAGGACCGCGAAAGAATCCTGTCCGTACCATGCTATGGATGTCTTGTTAATAGCGGTAAGATTCTGTATAGTATCATTTATATTGTAATTATTAGAGTTGAAATCCGACCTGTAAAAATCAAGACCCGTAATGAACTTATTCTCAAACCCTCCGATATCATTGTCCACTACATATTTGGGGGTTATCCCCACTGTATCCAACCTGGATCTCAGTATGGGGTTCCATCCCGCATTAGCTCCAATAAAATATGTGTACACATCCCTTCTCCTGAAGGAGAAATCCGAGGATAACGTCCCCCATTCCCCGAAACCTTTATCCACCCCTCCTACAAAGTTATAATCCGTTGTTTTAGCGTAATCATCTCCGAAAGCCGAATACCTGCGGCTGTGCGCCTCCAGGTTAGCGCTGCTGATCGTCCCGGGCAGGCCATAATCAGCCTTGTGCCAGGACTGACTGAACCTTATTTTAGTTTCGTTATCGATATCATACTCAAGCCTTGAAGCAAAGTCCAGGTTGTCATAATAACTATTATTCCTGTAACCATGCGTACATTTGTGCCCGCCAGTTATATAATAACTTAGCCCTTTGAGATATCCGCCGATATTAACTCTTTCGGAATCCATATCAAAACTTCCGTATTGTTGCTCATATTCAAAGAAAGGGGCTCCCTCTCCCTTTCTTGTAATGATATTTATGACTCCGCTCAAAGCGTTATCTCCGTAAAGAACAGCGCCTTCACCTCCCCTTATGATCTCTATACGTTCGATATCTGAGCTCGGCACCTGTGTCCAGTCCATCGCACTAAGATCTATAGAATTGACCCTTCTACCATCAACAAGAACAGCGGCATTCAGCCCTGACTGTTCCCCGAACCCCCGGATATCAACTTGAGCCGTAGTTCCGTTACCGTTCCAATCCCTGACCATTATTCCCGGCCTTGAACGTAAAAGATCTATTGTTGTCCGCGCATGTGAATTTCTGATATCTACGCTTGTTATACGATCAATACTGGCCGCAGTGTTGCTCTCTAACTCACTTGTCCTTAACGGTGAAATAAATATTGGATCAAGCACAACGATCCTGCCCGCTTCTTCTTCGGCAAGAACCGGATGCGCCAGAAGGCAAAAAAACATGACAAATATCAATTTTTTCATTTTTATCTTTACTCCTTTCTTTTCCATTAGAGACAAAAAGCCCGCGGTACATAAAATACCGCGGGCTTACCGAATTTAAAACCCTCTATATCCCCTTTTTAGCCTCCTCGGGCCATCAAAGGATATTTATCACATAGGCAGGTCTTCTGACTCCCGGATCAACCTACTTACTTCCGCCTTCCCGCTGATAAGCAGTGGCTTTTTTTGAAGTTTTCGTCTCCGGTTACAGCGGCGGGACCGTTCCCGACTTTCACGGAATTCCCTATTAAGGCCTTGCGGCCGCCAATATGTTACATATGTTACAAGCGAATTATCGGTGGCTAGCGACTCCGGACGATCCACCTATTAATACGGTCCGGAGTTTTACATCCTGAACTTTTGAGGCTATAAGTTCATATACACCGAAAAACGCAAAACTGAATACTACATTGCTTATCAAAGAATTCCTGAAAAAAGGTATAGCTTTGATATAACAATCTGTTATCCCCGCGAATGTATGAGGATACCAGCTTATCCATACACCAAAATTCGTTAATATAAAAAATAATATCGATGAGAACACAGCCGCGCCCATTACATTTACAGGAGTTCTTTTATTTCTAATAAATATCCCAATAAACCCGATCAGAACAAAAGCTCCCCAAGTATATAAGATCATACTGTGAAATCCTATAATAATGTCACTTATGATCATTATCAGAAGCGGAACCCACGGACCTATTTTTTTATTGAGATAAGCCCCCGAAAAAAGGGCTATAGCCGCTATAGGAGCAATATTCGCTTCATGCGGCAAGATCCGCATCAATAAACCCACAATTATCAAAATATAAGGTAACATAATTTTCTCCTTTTGCTTTTATAATGATATCATACCATTGCACTATTTTCAACATCTTTTATTCCGGAAAATGATCATCTGTTGCCCAAAACCGCTTCAATTATTTTACATGATAATACAAGCGATAAAGAACAAAAAATACCCTTTGCCAGAAAATACCAGCTAATAGGGTCATTCTCAAATTCTCCCTCGAATACCTTATTCCCCAACAAAAAACAATATAAGCAAATAAAAAAAACTATGACAGCCGAGACATTTATCAATATTTTAAATCTACTCATTCCGTTCTCCTTATCATCTTACGGCCTTTTTAAAAGCCTAAATCCAGATATTTCTGAAAGCATACCACTGTCCCGGATCCTGGCGAACATATTTTTCAAAAATGCGCATATATGCCCCCATAAACCCTTTAAGATCAGTTTCATGATTTCCCGAAGGTTCCGGCAACTCCGCCTTATCGAAAAACAATATGAATTTATCGTTTTCTTGACGCTGCATAATAGCGACAATTATCGGAGCTCCCGTTTTAAGCGAGATTGCCGCGGGACCTTTTGGTATTACTGCCGGGGCATTAAAAAAATCAATGATCACGCCAGTGTTCGTATAATCCTTATCTCCAACTATGCCTATAACCTCATTCTTTTTTAATGCTTTAAAACACTCTCTTACACTTAATCCTAAAGGAATTGATTCCACATTATTTACTTTTCGCTGTTTAACAAAAAAATCATTCACTTTCTTACTTTTATGTTCAAGCACCACTACTTTTATCGGCAGGCCTAACCCTGATATCATTGCCCCGCCCCACTCCCAGTTCCCGTAATGTAAAGAGGTCAATATAAGACCCTTGCCCTTCGCTAGCGCTTTGTCTATATTTTCCTTTCCCCGGATCTCTATGTTCTCACTAATGAATTTTTCGGTAAAGATCGGAGTTCTGAAAAAATCCGCCAGGTATTTAGCAAAATTACGGTATACTCTGAACCTGTATCTGTTAACTTCCGTATCATCCGCGTCTTCTCCTATAACAGCACGAATGTTTTTCATCATTATCTTTTTATCTCTTTTTACGAAAACATAGTAAAATACGGCAGCAATATCAGCTAGAAAGTAAGACACTTTCAGCGGCAACACATGCGCCAGAAAATATCCGAATCTGTATAAATAATACATATCACCTACTTATAACGTGAGATCTGCCAGGACAATAAAGATCCCGCTATCAAAGCGCCCCCGCAATACATCGCGTATGCTCTCCCCGCGGGTATGCCCGGAAATATCACATAAATTGACGCGGTTATAAGGCCTAATATAAAATAATAAGTCCCTGCTGGAACCTTTTTCAATAAAACAGAAATAATCTTTGAAAAAATAAGTATACCCGCGGCAGCTCCCACGGCAACAGCGAAAAGAGGCTTTACAGCCATATTTTTTATCGCTGATATAATTAAAGCGTACTGTCCGATAATAACAAGGATGAACGACCCGCTCACCCCGGGCACTATCATAGCACCTCCCGCCAAAAACCCGGCCAATATAAGTGTCAACAGATCTTTTACCGCAAGAGTACGCACATTATCGGCAACGGGTATCAAACTTTGAGTTTCCGATCCCGAAAAAGAAATACCTATTATCAAGATCACCCCTAAGATAAAAAATAAAAGCCTTGAAATATTGACCTTCATATCCCCGTGTGAGCTCACGACAGCCGGGATCCCGCCCAAGATAAGTCCTATAAACAAGAACATTGTAGGTTCAAAATACTTATTTAGAAGAAAGTCCATTACATTAGCCAAAAGAAGAATAAATATTGCAGCTCCCGTAAAGATCTTTACCAGAAACTTAAAATGTTCCAATCGTCTGGGCGGATCGGTAAAAAATCCTGAAATAGCCCCGATCAATCTGTCATATAAACCTAAAACATCAGCTAACGTTCCTCCTGACACTCCAGGTATAATATTAGCTACACCG
>CAYMTI010000100.1:0-5706 GCA_964393315.1 uncultured Planctomycetia bacterium | reverse complement strand
CTGGATTATACAAGTCCGGGCTATTGTCCTTTGGTAATTCTTTAAAGGATATTTTTCACCGCTGACAACTATTTCCCCGCCGTCAACTTTCGTAACTGTTCCCTCTTTCTTCGATGTCAGGACCGCTCCTGAATCTGTAGCAACGCGCTCTTCTATCCCCGTACCAACCAACGGAGACTGTGGAAAAAGCAAAGGTACAGCCTGTCTCTGCATATTGGAACCCATAAGAGCCCTGTTCGCGTCATCATGCTCCAGAAAGGGTATAAGCCCGGCACAGACACTGACCAGCTGTAAGGGAGAAACATCCATATATTGAACTTCTTTGGCTCCTGATACGATAAAATCATCTTTGAACCGGCAAAATACCTTATCATTTACAAATCTTCCTCCGGAATCGATCTCTGAGTTGGCCTGCGCGATTATGTAATTATCTTCTATGTCAGCCGAAAGATATTCTACTTTATTAAGCACCTTACCGTTCTCGACCTTTCTGTAAGGAGTAACAAGAAAACCGTACTCATCCACTCCGGAATAAGTACTCAGAGAGTAGATCAATCCGATGTTAGGCCCTTCCGGGGTCTCTATCGGACATAATCTCCCGTAATGTGAATAATGAACATCCCTGACCTCAAATCCCGCTCTTTCGCGGTTCAACCCCCCCGGTCCCAGAGCACTAAGCCGTCTGAGATGTGTCATTTCGGCAAGAGGATTGGTTTGATCCATGAACTGAGATAATCTTCCTCTGGCGAAAAAGTCATGTATAACGCTTGTTATAAGCTTTGTGTTAATGAGATTATGCGGCATTACTTCGCCCATTTCATATACACTCATTCTTTCTCGAGCTACTCTTTCGACCCTGGCCATCGATATCCTGATCTGATTTGTAAGCTGTTCCCCGACACATCTTACACGCCTGTTACCAAGATGATCTATATCGTCTATCCCTTTCTCCCCGGATTTGATATATAATAATTGCCTTATCGCTCCCACCAGTACGCTCTTATCAAGCAATCCATCACCCATAGGCCTATCTATATCAAGCTTACGGTTTATCATCCTTATCCCCACATCCGTAAGATCATAACGTTTGCTTTCAAAGAACATAGTGTTTATAAGCTCCTGAGCGGATTCCAGGGTAGGAGGATCACCCGGACGCAACTTTCTGTAAATATCTAGATAGGCTTCTTCCCTGGTTTTGGTCCCGTCATGTTCTAGGGTCTTTATTATTTCTTTAGGCACGCTCATCAGCAGTTTCAATTCTCTGACCCCGCTTTCCCATATCCTGGTCGCGACTGAAGATGTTATTTTTTCAGTTTCCTGCGCCAACAACGAGGAAGTTTTTTCGTCTACAATATCCTCGGCCAGAACTCTTCCGACAAGTTCTTCTGTCTGTTTTTCCATTGTAAGGGATATTTTTTCAACTCCTCCGAAAGCTTTTAGAATATCTTCGTCCCTGGAAAGATCGAATATTCTTAGGAATGTAGTCGCTAGAAATTTCCGTTTCCTGTCGATATAAACGTAAAGAAGATCGCTTTTATCGAACAGGAACTCTATCCAGGCCCCGCGGTCAGGTATAAGCCGAGCGGAATACAAGGTCTTCCCTCCCGGAACCGAAGTTTCCTCAAAGGATATACCGGGAGAACGATGAAGCTGGCTTACAACTACCCTCTCATCTCCATTTATGATAAAGGTCCCGATATCTGTCATAAGCGGAACCTCACCGACATACACTTCCTGCTCCTTGATCTCATGCTCAAGCCTTAACCTGAGCTTGATCCGCAGAGGAGCAGAGTAGGTAAGAGATCGCTTCTTACATTCTTCCGGATCATACTTGGGCTGCTTAATGTCATAGTAAAGATATTCCAGCTTGAATACATTATCCTGGCTATATATAGGAAAAACTTCACTAAAAAGAGCTTCCAGCCCCTGTTTCTTCCTTTTAGTTTTGGGCACACCTATCTGCAGAAACTGATCATAAGAATCAATCTGTATCTTAAGCAGGTTAGGAATATTAAAGACATTCTTCAGCCTGGCATAACTTTTTCTATTAGTTTTAACAGCCATTAACAATTCTCTCCTGTGTTGTTTGGCGAAATAGACAGAATACACGCTATCATCGCAAAGATTTCAAACATAAATCCTTTAAAATAGATGTTCGATCTTACTTTAATTCAACTTTAGCGCCGACTTCCTCAAGCTGTTTTTTAATTTTTTCGGCTTCTTCTTTAAGAACGTCCGTTTTTACATCAGCCGGTGCTGACTCAACAAGATCTTTAGCTTCCTTTAGACCCAGATTAGTCAAAGCTCTGATCTCCTTGATAACGTTGATCTTTTTTGCGCCCACATCAGTTAAAACAACGGTAAAAACGCTCTTTTCTTCTTCAGCTTCCCCCCCGGCGGCCCCACCAGCGGCACCTGGAGCTGCAACAGCTACTGCAGGAGCAGCAGCACTCACGCCGAATCTATCTTCAAGAGCTTTTACCAGATCCGAAAGTTCAAGAACACTCATTTCCTCTATGTTCTTTACGAATCCTTCCATTTTCTCAGAAAGCTCCACCGCGGGCTTAGACTCTTCCTTAGTCTCTTCAGCCGGCGCTGTCCCTTTCACCTCTTCAGTCTTAGTTTCAGCAGCCGCATCTGTCTTTGTTTCTTCAGCTTGCACTTGGTCTTTTTTTTCTTCTGACATTTTTTGTTCCTCCTTATTTACCTCATTACTCTGATTTTTCTTTCTTTTCTTTTATGGCGTTGATCGCGTACAACAAACTTCTCAACAATGATGATAACACCCCTACAAAATTCGTGATAGGACCATTGAGCATAGACAGAACCATAACTATAAGCTGCTCTTTCCCGGGAAGTTCCGAAAGCTCCTTGACTCTTTCCTTTGTAAGTACCTGCCCCTCAAAATAGCCCTTTGACAACTCGAAACCTTTGTTCTTCTTGGCGAAATCGACCATGATCTTTGTTATCTGCACAGGATCATCCTCAACAACACCAAGACCTGTTATCTTCTTTTCGTTGAAAACATCGTCCAGTCCATCAACTCCCGCGTCCTTCAAGGCTATCTGCGCCAACCGGTTCTTGAGAACAAAATATCTCGACCCTGCCTTCCGCATTTCGCTTCTCAAAATATCGATCTCTGAAGCTTTGATATTGGAGATGTTTGACAGAATAAACCCATTTTTGTCGGCAAATATATCTTTCATATCTTTTGCCATTTTCTTTTTTACTTTTTTTCCGTATTTTTCCGTCATGATTACGCCTTTTTTTAACTTTCCCTAAACTGATTTCTATCCAATTTCACTCCGGGTCCCATCGTTGAACTGATCGCTATGCTTTTTATATTTTGTATCTTGGATAATTTCGGGTTACTTCCCATTACTGCTTTAACGAACGTATTGATGTTTTCTATTATCTTTTGCTCATCAAAAGATAACTTCCCTACCGGCCCCTTTATCCCCGATTGTTTATCAAGCCTGTACTCTATTTTACCCGCTTTCAATTCCATAACAGCTTTCTCTATTTCCGTAGTGACCGTTCCGGTCTTAGGGTTAGGCATAAGGCCTCTAGGACCCAGTATCTTACCGAGCTTAGCCAATTCTCTCATCATATCCGGTGTTGTTACGGCTACATCAAAATCTACCCACCCGCCGGCTACTTTGGCGATCAGCTCTTCGCCCCCGATATGATCGGCCCCGGCTTTTTCAGCTTGTTTCTCGAAATCCCCTTTACAAAAAACAGCAACGCTAACTTTTTTACCGGTACCGTGCGGCAAGCTAACCGTTCCCCTTATGGGATTTGAAGCCTGTTCAAGAGCCAGTTTCATGGCTATCTCTACAGTTTGATCAAACCCTGTCTTCGGACCGTTTTTTAATATCCCGACCGCTTCGGACATTGTATAATCTTTACCCTGCTCTGTAGCTGCTTTTATAGTCTTCTGTCTTTTTGTCAGTTTTGCCATTACTACTTCCTTAGTTTTAAAACCGGTCCGTGGTACACAGTATGGGGTCTGCTACCAAGAACCTTATGCTATTCAACCTCTATCCCCATACTTCTAGCGGACCCTTTTATTATTTCTATAGCACCTTTCATATCCACGGCGTTAAGATCCTCCATCTTTTCTTTAGCTATTTCTTTGATCTGGTCAACAGTAACTTTCCCGACCTTTTCAGCTTTCGGGTTCCCGCTTGCCTTGGCCAGCCCCGCGGCCCTTTTCAAGAGAACGCTGGCCGGAGGACTTTTGATTATGAAATCAAAGGTCCTGTCCTCATAAAGGCTGATTATACATGGGAGTATAACCCCCTGCCTGTCTTTGGTCTTATCATTGAACTGCTTACAAAAATCCATTATGGGTATCCCGTGCTGTCCCAAAGCGGGGCCTACCGGAGGCGCGGGATTGGCCTGCCCCCCCGGACAATAAAGTTTTATCTTCGTTTTAACTTTTTTAGCCATTTCTGATCCTTTTATTATTTATTCAGGGATCCTGGATTTGGAATTTTGGGTATCAAGCGAATAAACTGTTTTGCAGTATAGCTTTTTCCTTTTATTTCCAACCTTTGTCCCTACATCATAAAATTCAGGAGATATACTTCCCCCTGAAAAACAAACTCCTATATCTTTTCTATCTGCCAGGCCTCAAGCTCAACGGGAGTCGGCCTTCCGAATATAGATATCATCACTTTTATTTTACCTTTTTCAAGGTTTGTATCCTCTATATTGCCGGTAAAATTCTTGAACGGCCCTTCTTTAACTCTTACCGCCTCCCCGGATTTGAACATTATTTTTGGAACCGGCTTTTCTTTTGCTTCCTGGGTCTGTTTTATTATTTCTTCCACTTCTTCCGGCGCTAAAGGCACAGGTTTCGTCTTAGACCCCACAAAGCCCTGAATCCCGGGAGTGTTTTTGACTATATACCAACTTTTATCGTTAAGTTCCATCTCAATAAGTATATATCCCGGAAAAAACTTCCTCTCCGATATCTTTTTCTCTCCCTGTCTGACTTCCGCTACTTTCTCCGTAGGAATAAGAACCTTACTTATCAGCTTTTTCTTCTCCGGATCCGCGTCAAGCTGATTATCAAGGGCTTTTTTCGCACTTCCTTCTTTTCCAGTCAGCGTATGAACAACATACCATTTTTTTTCCATTAGAATACACCACCCAGTATAAAATGAACAGATCTAGAGAAAATGAGATCACAAAATCCTATGTAAATGGCGATCAGGGTCATTGAGACCAGAACCACTATAGTGGAACTAATAAGTTCTTCCCTTGAAGGCCACGCGACCTTTTTCATCTCAGTTTTTACCTGGCTTATGAACTTACCAATTTTAACCATTTTTCCCACCTGTTTAAATTTATATTCACACCTGTTTTTCAGGCATTCCATCCTGGCAGGAGAGGCAGGCCTCGAACCCGCAACAACCGGTTTTGGAGACCGGTGCTCTGCCAAATTGAGCTACTCTCCTGTGTAAATTATTTCATCTCCTTATGCAGAGTATGTTTTCTTTCAAAACGGCAATATTTTTTTCTTTCAAGCCTCTCCGGATGCTTTTTTTTGTTTTTTGTAGTAGTGTAATTATGCTGCTTGCATTCCTGGCATTGAAACGTCACTACCTCAGTCGCTACTTTCTTTTTAGCCATGATACCCTCTATTTATTTATTCTATTATTTCGGAGATAACTCCGGCCCCTACAGTATGTCCGCCTT
>CAYMTI010000099.1:0-5771 GCA_964393315.1 uncultured Planctomycetia bacterium | reverse complement strand
ACATTCTCTGACAAGGTTTTTTGCTTAGTGTAGATCAGTTGCTTTTGTTTTTCCGGGTACTTGAAGTGATAAATCCGGTTCACTGAAAAACGGAACGCAAAGCGAGTAAACAGGTTAACTAATCGCTGTTATTCCGGAATGTTCTGATTGGGGATCTCTAAGATGAAAAAGATTATTATGATCTCCAATATAAGTAAAGGGTGCAGGGTGTGAAGGCCAGGATCAAGGCGTCAACCTGTTTCATGAAGAATAAAGGTCAAGAAGACTAAAAAGGGCTATCAATTCGGGAAACACGGCGTGCACTTAAGGTATGCAGGATCCGGCATAATACATAAAAATCCATTTTTTTTATCTTAAAAGCTATATTTAAAGGGTTTTGGTCGTTTTAAGGTATGTTTTTAGAAGAAAAAAAGCATGCTTTAGCTTGCCAAAACCTTTAAAATACATAATATATATGTACCGGAAATAATCTAAGGAAGGATAAATATGAAGATAGTTGTTGCTCCAGATTCGTTTAAAGGGTCACTTTCAGCGATAGAGGTATGTGATAATATTGAAAAAGGGATAAAAAGGGTTTTACCCGGGGCAGAAGTCGTTAAAATACCCATCTCCGATGGGGGCGAAGGCCTTGTGGATGTAATGGTAAGCGCTACCGGGGGTCAGATAAAAAAGATCAAGACCGAAGACCCGCTGGCACGAGAAGTCGAGTCATATTATGGTATACTGGGCGGGAGAAAAACGGCTGTTATTGAAATGGCCGCTTCTTCAGGGCTTCCACTATTAAAAAAAGAGGAACAGGATCCTCTGATAACATCGACTTTCGGTACGGGTCAGCTTATAAAAGCGGCGCTGGACGAGAAAGTCGATAAGATAATCGTCGGAATAGGCGGCAGCGCTACGGTTGACGGCGGTACGGGGATGGCTGAAGCACTGGGCGTAAGATTCCTGGACGGAGAAGGTAAAGACTTACCCCGCGGTGGAGGCGCTCTGAGAAAACTGTCGAAAATAGACGTTTCACGCCGGGACGGAAGACTTGATAATACGGAAATATTCGTTGCCTGTGACGTGGATAATCCTCTCACGGGCGAAAAAGGCGCCGCCAGGGTATATGCCCCTCAGAAAGGCGCTACCCCGGAGATGGTTGAAATACTTGAATCCGGGCTTTCTCACCTGGCCGCTAAGATACGTGAAGACCTTCATATGGATGTGGAGAACGAAGCCGGCGCGGGTGCCGCCGGAGGGCTGGGAGCCGGCTTGATGGCGTTTACCGGGGGAAAATTACAACCCGGCATCGAAATCGCCCTGGATAACGTGGGATTTAACGATGAAGTCAAAAACGCGGACCTTGTTATAACCGGCGAGGGTCAGATCGATCATCAGACAGTATTCGGCAAGGTTCCGGTAGGTGTTTCTACCCGCGCCGAAAAATATAATTGCCCGGTTATCGCTATAGCCGGAGGAGCGGGCCAGAGACTGGAAAAACTGCATGAGCTGAATATAATTTCATATTTCAGCATGATAAACGCGATCATGCCCGAAGAAGAAATATATAAAAATACCCCGGCTATGCTAGAATTATGCGCCGAACAGGTAATAAGAACTTTATTAGCGGGTAAAAAGATCTAAAAAAAGGAGAAATATATATGTTTGAATTTGAAATTAATCCGCAGAACATCAAAGAAGCCGATGTTGTCGTAGGGCTGGCGTCTTTTAACGAAGAGGACAATATCTATTATCCCACGCAGCAGGCGTCACTGGGACTTAAAAAATATTTCAAGAACAAAAAATGCGTTATTATAAACTGTGATAACAATTCCCCGGACGATACTAAAAGCGCTTTTCTTTCTACCGAGACCGAAGTCCCGAAGATATACATAACGACACCTATGAGTACGGAAGGTAAAGGCTACAATTTCGAGAACCTGTTCCGTAAAGTATGTGACCTGGGAGCTAAAAAACTGATCTGTCTGGACGCTGATCTGTTAAGTATAACTCCCGAATGGATACAGTATTTCGGGGAACCTTTGAATAAGGGGTATGATTACGTAACACCTATATACGCCCGGCATAAATATGACGGTACGATAACCAACAATATATGTTACCCGATAGTTTTCGGTCTTCTAGGCAGGAATGTGCGTCAGCCCATAGGCGGAGATTTCGCTTTAAGCGATAAACTTATAAGGCATCTTCTGCTTCAGCCCTGGCACCGCACGACCGAGGAATATGGTATAGATATCTTTTTGAGCATGAACGCCATACTCGGAGGGTTCAAGGTCTGCCAGACGGGACTTGGATCTAAGGTGCATAAACCATCAGCCCCTAAGCTGGGCCCGATGTTCCTGCAGGTAATAAAGACCGCGTTCCTTCTTATCCTTAACAATATGGACCGGTGGAAAGGTGTAAGAAAAGTTCAGAGAACCCGCAAATTTGGGAAAGAACAGCTTGGCCGGGCCCAGAAACTCAATATTGACCGTGAAACACTTAAAAAGAAAGTCATCGGAGGATACAAGGAACATAAAAACGATATTAAAAAGTTCCTGTCCGCCGAGTCATATGAAAAAGTTCAAGAAGCTTATGAAAGCGAGACATACGGTATAACCGACGATATGTGGGTCAAAATAGTCTATGATATGCTGGCGGGATATCGGGAGACCACCTCTCGCACCGAAATAGTCGAAGCTATGAGGCCGCTTTATTTCGCGCGCACTTTGACCTTTATGAACCAGACCTGGGAGATGCCGACAGCCGAAGCGGAAAAGATCATACTTAAACAGGCTGAAAAATTCTTTGAGAACAGAAGATACCTGTTAGATAAACTGGAAGGATAAAAATGGAAAAACCTTCTGTAGCCATAGTACACTATTCCTGCCCTCCGGTGATAGGAGGGGTTGAATCGGTTATAAGGTCGCATGCGCTTCTTATGGCCGATAACGGCTATAAAGTCCGTATTATAGCGGGCAAGGGTGAACGCTTCCGTGATGATATAGATGTTGTGATAGTGCCGTCGATCTCTTCCGGAAGCCGTGAAGTAAAAACTATTCTTGATAACGCAGGGGACGATCGGGTCTCTTTTGACGTTCATGTGCAAAAGATAAAAGAAGATCTTTCAAAAGCTCTTGAAGGCATGGATATTTGTATCGTCCATAACATAATGTACATGCATTTTAATCTTGCGCTTACACAGGCTCTTAGGGAACTTGCCCCGGAACTTAAAGATATAAAGTTTATCAACTGGATACATGACGCGACCGTATGGAACCCTGACTACGCGGAAGAATCAAAGAACACTTTTTATCCCTGGGACGGTCTCAGAAAAAAACTGGAAGGGTACAGGACCGTAGTAATATCGGACCTGCGCAAACAGCAGGTCAAAGAGCTTCTGTGCCTTGACGAAGGGGAAATAACGGTTGTACCTAACGGGGTAGACATCAAAAGCTTCTTAACTCTTGAGGACTTCGCCTATGAAGTTTTTCTGAAAGAGGAGTTGGCGTTCAAGGATATAGTGCTTTTTACGCCTACACGCGTACTCGGCAGGAAAAACCTTGAGCTGGGTATAGAAACGGTAAGAGGCCTCAGAGCTAAAGACAAAACGGTAAAGTGGCTTATTTCAGGCGCACCCGACCCGCACAATAAAGCTACGGTAAAATACTATGAAAAACTAAAAGCCATGATAAAGGAATACGGCCTGGAGGAAGAGATAGTTTTTTTAAGCGGCAAATACGAGAGGCGTCTTTCCGACGGAGACATAACAAGTTTTTACCGCCTGACCGATATCTTATTATTCCCCAGCCGCCAGGAAGGTTTTGGCATTCCCGTAATAGAAGCCGGACTTTCCAAAGCCCTGGCCGTAGTATCCGATATCCCGCCCCTGGCCGATCTTGGCAGGGAAGACGTCATCTACCTGAAACTTGAGAACGAAGATATGAGTAAAAAGTCCGCCGAAATAATAAGTACCCTGGAGAGCAGCATGTCATACCGTCTTTTTAAGCGTACGATAAAATCTTATCCCTGGGACGTTATCTTCAAAGAAAAGATCGAACCATTACTGACCTCTAAACCCTGAACATCTTCAATTTACAACCCGGGTTCAGATAAGGCTAAGGAACAACATTCCCGCGAAGATAAATAGCAGGGTGCCCGATATTTTGTTGATCAGGTGAAGTGAATTCATCTGGAAATGTTTCTTAAGTATACTTATACCGCTGGATAAGCTTATCCACCACATGAAGGAGCCCAGTATAACGCCCAGGACCATCGTTGTCGGGGCCGCGAATTTATGTGCTTCATGCCCCAGCCCGGACGCCGCGAATATCGCCAAAAACGCTACGATTGTGATAGGGTTGGTAAGAGTTAAAAAGAAAGTGGAAACATAATCGGAAGCAAGCGAATGCGCGGTAGGCGCTTTAATCTCCTTTATAGACCGGGAAAAAAAAGTTTTCACCGCGAGAAAAAGAAGAATAACACCCCCCGCCAGGCGGAACCAGAACTCCTGCGAGACCAGGAACCCCGATATATAGCTAAGCCCGTATGCCGCGATAGCTCCGTATATCCCGTCCGCCGTAGTCGCCCCCAGCCCCGTAGCCAGCCCGGATCTCCGGCCGCTGTGAAAAGTACGTTTTATACACAAAACCCCTATAGGCCCCACCGGCGCCGAAATAGCTATACCTATTATTATCCCTTTTAACAGTAATACGATATTCATTAGTGATATAACTTTACCAGTAGGGACCGATTAAGTCAAAAAGAAAAATAAAGATATATTCTGTTCCGGAGAACGCAAAAGCTTGAAACTGTTTCGCGGAAAAGCGTTTAACCAGTAGAGGGAACAGGTTCACAAAACCGCCGAACGCGGTCTTAATTAAGGGCATCTTGATCCCGGAAAAAAGGTACATTTTTCCGCATAAACCCGCAAACGGTCAGATCCCACAAAAACCTTGACACAAATAATACAGTATCTGGTATAATGTTCTTCACGTGCAAAGCCCCCCGGGGCCGAACATGTGAAGAATAACAATAAAATATTCATGATCACGGAGAGGTCGCATAGTTGGCTTAGTGCAGTGGTTTGCTAAACCGCCGTTGGGGTTATACCCAACCGAGGGTTCGAATCCCTCCCTCTCCGCCATTGTTGACGCTCAGGAGAACCCTGGCTGGTACTGTTACGAGTAGTATCGGGCAGGGTTTCCTGTTTTATAGGATCGATTTCACAGGTCATTTCCTTGGTAGGTTCGCTTACATACATCCTCATAATAACATGATCATCATGTACTTCGATTGCCTTTATAAGGGCCCGTAAGAGCTCTTTTTGGGCATCCGGCGGCGCTTCGTCAAGATATTGCATGGCAAAGCGCAAGTTTGCATATAAGTATTCACCGGAGTGGAAAGACATGCTTGCGGCAGTTCTGCGGGCCTCAAGTTTTGAAAGCTTGTCTTCTATCCCAGCGATATCTTTTTCATAGGCGTTCATCTTTTCCGTATAAATAGTCCCTTTCGTGATAACTTTTTTTATGGCAAGATCCAGCAGTTTCGCGGCCTCTTTTTTAACTTTATTTAGTTCTTTTTGAAGTTTGTCTGTTTCCCTGTCATAGATTTCAAGCTTTTCATTGCTGTCCTTGATAGCGCTTCCCATCGCTTTTATGATAATTTCCTGATCCATCGATGCCCGCCTGAAAAACGCTATAACCGCCTCATCAAACGCTGTAGCGGATATCCGCCTAGTGTCACATCCCAGTTTCTGTCTTGCCCGACTGCATTCATAATAATAATAG
>CAYMTI010000098.1:0-5772 GCA_964393315.1 uncultured Planctomycetia bacterium | reverse complement strand
TACCTATATGGGTATCGAAGTATGATCTTTGATCAAGAATTATGTTACTAGGTACTGGTATGATATGGAGAAATTCAAATCGGCTGTGTACGAAAGATTAAGCACTTTGGGCGAATCAAGTGCGGGATTACCCATAATGAGTGAAGCACACAGGTTGGATCCTATATATAACAAGGAAAATGGGCAGCTTACCGGATATAACGAAGGCGAACTTTTGGAGAAAGTTCTTTATGAATATGATGATGTTACTCAGGAAAGACAAGTAATAGACATAACAAGTTATACAAAAGAAGGAGAAGAAAGTTTCAACCTTAAAACCCCTGCTCCCGCCAGTATAAGCGGAGAGGCTTTTATGCTCGGCAGAGAGATCACAGAACAGGGCAGTCCGGTATTCAGGCAAGGTTCGGAAGATATCAAGACAAAAATAGACATAAAAAGCCTTCTGGGGAAACTTGCGGAGAAGGGTAAAAGGTTGAAAATATACAGGACTTTCGCGGGGAAAGAATTCGAGGCTGAACAGTGGGAATCTACTATTTCAATAACTCCTTACGGGAATCGTGTGATCATGGATACGGAGGGGGCTATACTTGAGCTTCTACGCCAACCTGCCAACGATAAGAATCATCTTCCTGAGGGATATTATTTAAGTATTTCTCTTAAGCTAAAAGACGGCAAATATATGGTTAAAGGTGTATTTGCCGGCAAAGGCATTTATCCTCTTTACGGGTCGATGGGGAAGAAAAGAGCCAGAAATTTTATAGAACTGCCTCTAGATACGGTTGAAATAGATCCGGCTGACGGCAGTTTTAAAGCGGTAAAGCCAAAAATAGTGGAAGATTTCTGGTATGAATATAATAAAGCCTATATCTATGATGTGGACCAGAGCACATTATCCCTTCTTGTCCCGGGGCAGCTCGGGATACAAAGCGGTTGGGGGAATGACAATAATAAAAGGGGGCTTTTTTATCTTCAGAAAATGGTTCGTATACCTAACGATAGAAACGTGGATTCTTATGTCGGAGTTACCGCGGCTAAATTCAAAATACGGGCTAAAGAGAATGAGACGATACCTATGGCGCTGAAAGCCTTGATCGCTAAACGTTCGAGGATATCAGCCGAGATGGACCTGAAAAAACAACTGGCGGAAAAAGGGGAAATACAGAGTCTTTATTATATCTCGAAAATAAAAAGAGAAGGGAAACAGGAACTTTGTCAGATAGAACTTCCTATTACCTATAAGGAAGATGAGAAGGGCCGGAGAAAGGCCGCTCTCGGGACACATTTTTTTGTTTCACGATTTAACAGGGACGGAAGTACCGATCCTTCCTGGGGAGCTAAATATGAATTAAGATCCGAAGCGCTGAGCCATTTTCCTTTATGGGATAAAGGTGTGAATCCAAATGATATTGAAGTTATAAAACAGTTCATCCCTGAATCTCTTACCGGAGAAGAGGTTGTTGTCGGGGGAAACATGGAGTTGCAATGGGAGGTTGAGCCGGTAAAAGACAGGCAGTATATTTTACCTTTTCCTAAAAAGACGAAAGAAGTAACTTTTAATTCCCAGGATATAGGGGATCCGCTAAAAAATGAAACTATAGAACTCGTCAATTTCTATAATCCTGACGGGAGCAGGAACAGTAATCCGTACGCTTTAAGGATAAACAGAAATATTGAAGCCAATAAGTATGTTAGAGATGTTCTTCAAGATCTTAACGTTCTCAGAGCTAAACTGAGTATGCCTGCTGATAGCATTTTTAATCTTAATGCTACTTCAACTACCTATGATATGATATATACTCTGGCTCGTTTTTACGGTATGGAAAAAGATCCGCAAAAAATGGTAGAAGTTCTTTTTAACGCTTCCCAGATCAAGAATATATTCGAGTCTTTCATAGGAGAGCTGTCTATGAACCCGGGTGTGGTGAACGCGATACTTGAATGGACAGTTAATTTGACCGTTGAAAAAGAAAAAGAGACCGGGCTTGTATCCTTAGATCTTAAAAATGTTACCGTTAGCAGTATTGAAAATTACGGTCAAAACAAAAAAGAGCTTGACGCTTTCGCGGCGAAACTGCGTAAATTGGGGGAAACCGCTCTTAGTGAATTTCTCAGAACTTTTTTACCGGAAGAGGGATATGAACTGAAAAATATGCCCGATGAGAAAAGAAAGTTGATTTTGCGCGAGTATTTCAGCATAGATACGCCGGAGGGTGCTGCTTCTGTAGGTGAGCTTGCTCATTGGGCGGCCGTAAAAAGAAGTCTGAGGAACGCGAAAGAAAAATTCGATTTTGATGATTTTCTGAACAAGTTCAAGTATGTGGCTGGAGCTGAATCTTACAGGTTGATGGCGGCTTTCTTGAAGGCAGACAATCCGCGTTGGGAAGAAAAACGCGATCAGGCTAAAATGGCGGCTTATTTGAAAAAAGTAAGTAAGCTGGCCAGTTATGATATTCAGTCTAACCTTGATGACGGTGAGATATTAGGTATTATCAAGGGAGAAACAGCCCGGAAAGAAGGTAAAAGTTATGAAACTGCTCAAAAGATCACGCAAAAATCCCTGATAAAGGCTAAGCTTGATGAATTTTCAAAAAAGATATGGGTACCCGGCGGCATATTAGGCGTCTTTATTATGTTAATGATGTGGTTAAGGAGGAGCAGTAAAGCCATTAAAAGACTTGATGAACCCAGATATCCGGATAAAGAGGTTCGGGCCGGAGGGCCGGAAACAGTTTCAAGGGAAAGCGGACCGGCGCCGGCCAAAAATATTTCCGAAAAGCTCACTCTTGATGAGATAAAAGGTAAGGTATTCAAACTGGGTCACGGTTTTAACGCCGATGTATGGGAGGCTTCCGTTAAGATAGATCCTTACTGGCATCAGATGACCATAAACGTGCCGCTTGAGAAACTTGCCAGGTCAAACAGAGAAGATCTGATTGAAGCGCTTAATGTTTTGAAAGATAAGAACAAGAAATTCTCCCGTGTTTTAAGGAATATCGATATAGTGACGGAAAAAAATCTTGATCTGTGTATAGGCAAATTGAAAGACGGTTTTGGAGAATATGTTATTTATATTAAAAGCATTCCACCAAGGCATGCCAAAGATTTTTCCTTTAAAGCGTCATTTCTCGCGAAGTACGCGGAAGGTTCCCTATACCGTTCGCTTCTTAAGGAAATGGGTGATATATCCATTTCGGATGGGGTTGATAAGAGATTTACCGCCAGACAATGGAAATTTTCAAGAAGAAAAGTCGATACCCCGTATGATAAATTCGCGCCTAACAAATGGGCGGCGCTTTGGCCTCATACCGGGTTTTCAAGATTTTTCGGCGTAATAATAATGGCTTCAGGTTTATATATCCTCATGAGAAGTGTCCTTGCCCAGGGTGTATTTACATGGGGGATATCGGCTGTGATAGTTGCAGCTATTCTCGCGGGGATTTACCCTCACAGGAATTTTGTAAAAGACGCGCTGGAACATCGTATAACAAATTTTATTAGTTCCGCTATGAGGGGATCCAGGCAGGAAAAAGTTGTTAAGGGGTTAATAGAAAAACTTGAGGATAAAGTGTCCGAGCTTGATGATCTTTTTAACAAGCTCGAGGAAGAAGATTTATTAACAAAAGAACAAATAGACAAGATATTCAGGTTTGATGTGGAGGCTCCGATGACGGATATACGTTATTCTCAAACCGCCGAAAAAATGAATCTGGATATGAGAGATTATCTCAGGCATTGTATAGCATGGCTAGAAGTTATCCGGGACAATCCCGGAAAATACACGTTGCTGGCGAGAGGGCATTATCCATGGTATGATCAGCAGTTTTACGCTCCGACATTGTATGTAAAATCCGGCGAGTTTACAAGGCTGGAGTCAGATACGGGCATAGTTACACTTGCTCCGGGATCTTTCGATGATTATAAGAGATTAGGGTATCGTCCCGGGGAAGGTCTTTTAAGTGTTGAAGATAAAACTTTGCTGCCGGCTTTGGAAAAAATTATAACTAAAGATGGTCAGGATCCCGTCATAAGGATTAACGCGGCGAAAACTCTCGCGCTTAAAGGAAATGAGAAGGGGATTGAGACTTTGATATCTTACCTTCAAAAGGATCCGGATCTTGTGCTTGATGCTATAGTTGAGATCGCCGATGATATTGATATTGCTGAGTATGAACGGCTTATTCAAAACATTAAAGATTTTATGGTGAAAACTTCGAATGAAGAAATAAAGAACAGGATAATCTATGTTTTGGGCGAATTAAAGGAAAAGGATGCCGCGTCACAGTTACTTGATGTTATGCGCGATGATAAAGAGATAGAGAAAACAAGAAAGAACGCGGCTGACGCTTTGATACAGATACGGGGCAAAGGATATATCAGGGCGCTTTTATACAATGGTAAATACGATATTCTTGCTAACGAGGATAAAAAAGAAATAACCAGGGTTTTACTGGATATTCTCATGGATGGTCACGTTTCTGAAATAAATACAGTTGAGAGATCTTTTGACATGATTAAAAATGAGATCAGTAAGGAAGATTTGCGATATGAAGAGATCCTGGAAAATTACAACAAAACCAAAAGTAAAGATCTTGCTATCAGGTTTATCGGATATCTAAAAAATAAAGACGCAGCGGATATTATAGGTCCTGATCTTATAAAAGTTATTGAAAAAGAAGATTTCACTAGAGCTGGTCTTATTATAGCAGCATTGGGAGAAATGGGGACAGGGGTTAAATATATAAAAGACGCTTTGACGAAAAGCGATAATAATCAAGTTAGAATATCCGCGATCAGGGCTCTTGGAAAGATGAAAAGTTCTTCGGCCGGGGAAGTTTTAATAAGTTTAGTGGGCAGGGTGGAAATTACGGATGAAGAGTTCCCGTTTTTTATCGAGTCTTTAGTGGAAACGGGCGAAATTCCTTATGCAGTTAATCTTGTTTTAACCAATGACAACACAGAAGAAAATCCGCCGGTTTTGCAAAATATAGCTGAAAAAATAGAAAAACTGGGAGATCTTAATTCTCTGGATCCGGATTTTAAGAGGCTTGTTATAAGCGGGCTTTTATACACTGGTAACATATGCGATCTTGACGTTAGCGTTCTTTCAGATCCCGAAATCGTAAAATTTATATCGAAAATAATTATTGATCATATGTGGGACGATACTCTGGTTTCCCGGGCAAAGACAAATGCCGTAAAAACTTTGGGAATACTGGCTTCTAATCTTTCAAGAGAAGAGCTTGAGTCTATTGAAGATCTGAATTTAGAGGATCTTGTTAAGTCAATGGAAGATGGGACTTCAGCGATCCTATCTTCCAAAAACGAAAAAGAGGAAGAAGATAAGGTGCCCTTGATAACGGCTTGTGTGAATACATTGTTTGCTATCGGTTATTTTAGGAAAAATCCATTTCTGGGCATAGGGATCAGGCCGCTTCGATGGAAACCGATAAGAGAGGCTTGGTTTAGAGTTATAGAGGATCTGAACGTAAATAAATATGAAGCTGATGGAACAGCATGGCGTTGCTTTCCTGAATCTGTCGAAATGAGGGTTATGACAA
Source organism: uncultured Planctomycetia bacterium (assembly GCA_964393315.1). Lineage (GTDB taxonomy): Bacteria > Omnitrophota > Gorgyraeia > Tantalellales > Tantalellaceae > CAYMTI01. The sequence continues at coordinate 214 of CAYMTI010000098.1, read as the reverse complement.
TTGCGATGCAAGAGAAGAAAATAAGTCAGAAACAGAAGGATGAAGTCTATTCCTATAGATAGGATGCCGGAGCTATTAAAATACAGCAAGAGCCTAGATGTGCAAAGATACATGGAAAATTTCGTATAAATTTCATACATGGTTTTGAAACAGCGAATACTTTAAAACGTTCCTAGTTTTACTATCGCTGCCGGTGTGCGGTTATTCACTTTAC
>CAYMTI010000097.1:0-5853 GCA_964393315.1 uncultured Planctomycetia bacterium | reverse complement strand
TTCGTTCCGGCAAATGTGGAAATAAAATTAAAAGGAAAGCAAAATGGATAGAATTTTATTTTTGAGAAAAAAAGCAAAAAAACAGAAAAAAGGGATAGTTCTGCCGGAAGGAGAAGATATCAGAGTAGTAAGAGGCGCGGCATTTCTGGCCCAGGAAGGTCTGACCGATGTAATACTTCTGGGGAAGGAAAAGGATGTTTTATCTTTGGCGGAAAAGAACGGGATAAACCTTGAAGGTGTAAATATAGTCGATCCTAACATACATGAGAAAAAAGATGAGATAATCGAGGGGTATTTTGCTCTCAGAGAAAAAAAAGGACTTACAAAAGAGGAAGCCCATGATCTTTTGTTAGGTAATTTTGTCTTTTACGGCGCGATGATGACCAGAATGGAAATAGTTGACGGGTTTGTCGCCGGGGCATGTCATACTACTAGCGATGTTGCTAGGGCCGCGATTCACTGTCTGAAGCTTGATAGAGATATAGGGACAGTATGCAGTTCTTTTATTATGGAGTTTGAGGATTGTAAATTCGGAGAGAGCGGACTTTTTGCTTACGGGGATTGTGCGATCATTCCCTATCCAAATGAAAGACAACTCGCAGGTATAGCAGTTTCTACCAGCGATATATTCAAGAAACTTTTTGCCATTGAACCGAAGGTTGCTATGCTGAGTTACTCGACTAAAGGAAGCGCGAGGAGTGAAGCGGAATCGATAGGAGTTATACATAAAGCGATAGAAAGGGTCAAGAAAAAAAGACCCGAATTGGTCATAGACGGTGAACTCCAGGTAGATGCAGCGGTAGTTCCCGCAATAGCCAGAAAAAAATGTCCCGGTAGCAATGTAGCCGGGGAAGCGAATGTTTTAATATTTCCGAATCTGGACGCGGGTAATATTTCTTATAAGCTTAGCCAGAGGCTTGGGAACGCTCGTGCGGTAGGGCCTATAATTCAGGGATTGGATAAACCCTGCAGTGATCTTTCAAGAGGCTGCAGCTGGGAAGATGTAGTAGATACGGCGGTAATAACCGCTATACGGGCGCAGAATGCATAAAGCGGAGAGGAACGGATATAATGTTGATACTGGTCATTAATTGCGGTTCATCCAGTGTGAAGTATGATCTTTTCGATCTTGACGGAGAAGCAAAAGATCTATGCCGGGGAGTTGTTGAGAGAATAGGAGAAGAAATAGCGACGCTTACCCAGGAAGTTCATCCTGAAGGCAGGATAGAACGCCAGATATCCTGTAAGGACCATCACACAGCTATAGAGATCATTAAAAACGCTTTGACAGATCCTCGGGAAGGAGTTCTAAGAGACGTAAATGAAGTGGCCGGAGTTGGGCACCGGGTTGTGCATGGCGGCGAGGAATTCAATGAAAGTACGTTGATAGACGATGAGGTTATAAAAAGCATCGAAAAGTTCTCTGAGCTGGCTCCTCTACATAATCCACCCGCTCTTATGGGGATCAGGGGATGCCTTAAGATATTCAAAGCCGCTTCGCATGTGGCGGTTTTTGATACTGCTTTCCATCAAAGCATGAAAGAACATGTTTTCTGCTATGCTTTACCTTATGAGATGTATGAAGAATACGGCATAAGAAAATATGGGTTTCACGGGACAAGTCACAGATATGTTTCGATGAAAGCCGCTGAAAGGATGGGTAAGGCAGTGGAAGATGTAAACCTGATAACCGTGCATCTCGGGAACGGGTGCAGTATGGCTGCAGTAAGAAAAGGCAAGAGTATCGATACTTCGATGGGATTTACTCCTCTTGAAGGGCTTGTAATGGGGACTCGTTCAGGGGATATAGATCCTGCGATAGTTACTTTTTTGATGCACAAGAAAGGATATGACGCAGATAACGTTAACAGGCTTTTAAATAAACAGAGCGGTCTTTTGGGGCTTTCATGCCTTAGCAATGATATGAGAGATATTTTAAAAGGTATGAGTACCGGGAATGAACGCGCTGAGCTGGCGTATAAAGTATTCCTTTACCGCATTAAAAAATATATAGGTTCTTATGCGGCTGTACTGGGTAAAGTTGATGCTGTGGTTTTTACTGCGGGTATAGGGGAAAATGTACCGCAGATAAAAGATGTTCTGGAAGAAGAGCTCAAACCTTTGATGAGCGGTACCGAATTTATGATTGTGGGGACAAATGAGGAACTATTGATTGCCAAGGACACTTATAATTTGATAAAACGAAAAGTTAATGTGGATTAAGACAAAGTAAAAATAGGAGAAAGAAATGCCAAAAGTAAAGCATAGACACTCAAAAGAGAGAGGAAGAAAAAGAAGAACTCATTATAAAGCAGACGAATCTTCCTGGACAAAATGCCAGCAGTGCGGGAAATTGATCTTGCCGCATAAGATCTGCCAGTATTGTGGTTATTACGGGACAAAACAGATCAAGAAGATCGAAAGTCTTGAAGAAAGGAAAGATAGGCAACAGAAAAAACAGCAGAGGGGACAGTAATTCTCAATAAATAGGGGAAATCTCTGCTCGTGGAAAAAAGTAAGATGTTCCCCGAAAGGATAGTTATGAGAATAGGTATTGATGCGATGGGCGGCGACAGGGCTCCTAAATGTACGGTAGAAGGAGCTGTAATGGCTGTAAAGGAATATGAACAGTATCATGTTACTCTTGTAGGGACTGAAAACGCGATAAAAAGAGAACTCGAAAAGTATGATTATCCGCGTGAAAAAATAGAAGTATTCAACGCTACCCAGGTAATTACTATGAACGATCCCGCGGCTTTATCGGTTAGAAAAAAAAGAGATTCTTCTATCGTTAAAGGTGTTGAAATGCTTAAAAAAGGCAAATATGAGGCTTTTGTAAGTGCCGGGAATACCGGTGCCGTTGTTTGTGCCGCTACTTTAAGCTTAAGGCTTCTGCCGGGGGTTGACAGACCTGGCATAGCTGTGATAATGCCCACCCTGATCAAACCATGTATGGTAATTGACGTGGGAGCGAATATAGATCCGAAACCGTTACATCTTCTGCAATATGGGATTATGGGGGATGCCTATTCCAAGAAAATACTTCAAAGGACCGATCCTGTTGTCGGATTGTTGAATATAGGAGAGGAATCAACAAAGGGTACTGATTTTCTAAAGGAAGCTCATATGATGCTTTCTGAAAGCAAGCTGAACTTTATCGGTAATGTAGAGCCTAAGGAAGTGTACAGCGGTAAAGCGGATGTCGTTCTTTCGGATGGTTTCGTGGGGAATGTTTTTCTTAAAGTTACCGAAGGCCTGGCGGATGCTGCCAGTGTTTTTATAAAAAGAGAGCTCAAGAAGAGCAGTCTTATTACGAAGTTCGGTGCTTTTCTTACTTATCCGGCTTTTTTGAACATAAAAAAACAAGCTGATTCTTCTGAATATGGAGGAGCACCGCTAATGGGAGTAGACGGCAGTGTTATTATTTCTCATGGTTCGTCTAACGGTAAAGCTATAAAAAATGCCGTTCGTGCCGCCGCGGAAAACGTAAGCCATCAGGTTAACGCGCAGGTAGTTGAAGAGTTGCAGTGCTATTAGCGCTCAAATTAATCTGCATTTTTAATCTATGGATTAGATGTGATCCGCATTATTTTTTATCCCGGGGATAAAGGAGGGGTAAAGGGGGCTGGATATTATCATTTGTATTGAAAGATTTTTAACGCATATTGTTGGAGGCTTAAAGTGAAAAAAACAGGGATACTTGGTTTGGGTAAATATTTACCGGAGCAGATCTTGACCAATGCAGATCTGGAAAGAATGGTGGATACGACAGATGAATGGATAACGACCCGTACGGGTATAAAAGAACGTCGCATAGCTTCAGATAATGAAGCTACAAGTGACATGGCGGTCAAAGCGGCTAAAGAGGCTTTAAAGGAAGCCAATCTGGAGCCGAAGGATATAGATCTTATAATAGTGGCGACGATAACTCCGGATATGTTTTTCCCATCGACCGCTTGTCAGGTACAGTATAAGCTCGGAGTATCTAATGTTGCAGCTTTTGATGTTTCTGTAGCGTGTTCGGGCTATATATACGGATTAGCGATAGCCGATCAATTTATTAAAAGCGGGTTTTATAAACACGCACTGGTCATAGCGTCTGAAAAATTATCGGCCGTTACTGATTGGGAAGATAGATCGACGTGTGTTCTATTCGGCGACGGTGCAGGGGCCGCGGTTCTAGGGAAAGTGGAGAAAGGCGGGATACTTAATGCCTGTTTGGGGGCTGACGGCAGTAAAGGCGGACTTTTACAGCTTCCTGCCGGCGGATCCCGGATGCCCGCGTCGATAAAGACAGTTGAGAATAAACTTCATACGATCAAAATGGAAGGGAATGTGCTATTTAAATACGCGGTAAAAATAATGGCTGACGCTGCTTTGGAAGTTACCGAGCCTTTGGGATTTAAAGGGGAGGATATAAATCTCATAATTCCCCATCAGGCGAACAAACGTATTCTAGATGCTGTAGCTAAACGCCTGGGAGTGGATCCCAGGGAAAAAGTATATTTGAATATAGAAAAATACGGTAATATGAGTGCAGCCTCCAGTGCAGTAGCTTTAACAGAGGCTGCGGAAGAAGGACGGATAAAGAAGGGTGATATAATCCTTATGGATGCTTTCGGAGGCGGGTTGACCTGGGGTGCATTGGTTATTGAGTGGTAAGATCGGATTGAAAAAAAGAAAATGATTATCATTTGATCTAAGGAGAAATTATGGGTACCAAGAAATATGGATTATTATTTCCCGGACAAGGGTCTCAAAAGGTTGGCATGGGTAAGGACCTATACGAGGCGGAGGCGGCCGCAAGATGGGTTTTTGATAAAGCGGATCAGGTTCTGGACAGAAATATATCCAAACTTTGTTTTGAGGGCCCTGAGGAAGAACTTGTTACCACGCGTAACAGTCAACCAGCTATTTTCATCACGAGTATAGCTACGTTAAACGTTCTTGTAAAAAGAATGAGAGGTTTTTTGGACGGGGACGCAGGAAAAGAATTATTTTCTCCGGAAGACATAAAGACGCTGGGGTCGGTATCCATGGGTCTGAGTTTGGGAGAACCAACAGCCCTAGTCGCTTCAGGAGCGATGACTTTTGAGCAAGGGCTTCAATTCGTTTCCAAAAGAGGGCAATATATGGATGAAGCCTCCCGTAAGAACGAGGGGAAAATGGCATCAATTATGGGGCTTGAACTTGATAAAGTAGAGGAAATCTGTAAGGGCGTAGGTTGTCAGGTGGCCAACCTTAATTGTCCCGGACAGGTGGTTATTTCCGGATATGCCTCAAAAGTTGAATTGGCCGCGGAATTATCTAAAAATATGGGAGCAAAAAGAGTTGTGATCTTAAACGTAAGCGGAGCGTTCCATTCCGATCTTATGCTTTCAGCTAAAGAGAAATTGGCAGAAGTACTTGATCAGGTAAAAATAATTGAGCCGGGTATTGATTTTATAAGTAATGTAGACGGTAAAGTGACAAAAGATCCGGAAAGAATAAGAACCAATCTGGCAGATCAGCTTGATAATAAAACTTTGTGGGAAGCATCTGTCAATACAGCTATATCTATGGGTATAACTCATTTTCTGGAATTAGGTCCGGGAAAGGTTCTTAAAGGCCTTATGAGAAAGATAGATAAGAACGTGACTGTTATTTCCTTGAACACGCTTGAAGATATAACAGAGCTGATCGATAAAAAAACAGGCCGGGCAGATACCGATTAGGTATCTGATACCATAAATAAAGATTTATTTACAAAAGGTGGAAATATGTTCCACCTTTTTTTTTACGGATGTTAAGGTAGCGGAGGTAAGCATATCCTATATATAGGGCATTTTTAAAAATCAGTACAATATAGTGTAT
>CAYMTI010000096.1:0-5863 GCA_964393315.1 uncultured Planctomycetia bacterium | reverse complement strand
CTTCAGCTACTATTTTACCTTCCTTTTCGAAATACTCTACTTTATCGCCGTCAACGATAATCGGCTGTCCCGGGGCAAGTTTAAGCAGCTCAGCGCCTTCTCCTACAGGAGTTGTCGAAACGGACGATACCGGGGGCGCGGTTTTTTCCGTCCCCCCCCCCGGCAGGAAAACCACAAACAGTTTTTTCATATACGGGATTTTTGTAAGCGGTTTTTAAAAGGCAGCGGCCGCTTCGGAAATTATACCTTTAGCCGCGGTATTATTACTGTCAATGGACAAAGCTTTTTGAGCGTAAACCTCGGCCTTGCGCGGTTTTTTCTCGTCGAGATACTTCCGGGCCTTTTCTGTTAAAGCGCGCGTTTTATTATCGATCTTTTCCTGGATCCGGCGCTGTTTTTCGGCTTCTTTTCTCTTGATACTTTCGGACTTTATTGCTTCCTGATATTCAGCGTACCATTTTTTTTCCGCTCCGAGATTATCGAGAAAAGCTTTAGCCTCTCTGGAATCAGGATCTACCCTTAGCGCCTTTTCTGCATGATTACGAGCGGAATCAAACTTCCCTTCGAATCTCAGATTCCTGGCCTTACTTAAAAGCTTTTCAGCTTTTTCGGAAATGGATTGCTCTCTTTTTTCTATATTATGCAGTTTCTTCTGTTCTTCATTCATAGGCCCCGGACCATCCCACCACCAGGCAAATGAGGACTGGGGTAAAGATGCCGTTAATAATGTAATGAGAACAGTTATACGAAATATTTTGGATGTATGCATAGTCTGGTATTGTATAGATCTACATAAATAAAATCGAAGTTAGTATAGCATAAGTAAGCGCAAAAGCGCAACAACTGGATAAAAAAAAATGTGTTATTTTATTTTACGCGGTACAGACCTGGTTCCGTCCTTTCCTTTTCGCTTTATACAGCGCCGTATCAGCTTTTTCTATCAACGTTTCCACATCTTTACCATCCTCGGGATAAGTTGCCACTCCTATGCTTACCGTAACGTTTATTTCCTCATCAAAAGCTTTTATTTTCCTTGACTCAATGGCTGTTCGAAGCCTTTCCGAAACGGTCACGGCAAGTTCTTTTGTGGTTTCAGGAAGAACAATGCAAAATTCCTCTCCCCCGTATCTCGATATCATGTCTACTTCCCTCACGGACGATTTGAACCTTGAAGCTATTTTTCTCAGTACAGCGTCCCCTACAAGATGCCCATATTTATCATTGCACTCCTTGAAAAAATCCACATCGATCATAGCTATAGAGAAAGTAAAATTGAGCCGGCCGGCTCTGTCAACTTCCTCTTCCAGTCTATCGGTCAAATATCGCCTAAGATACACTTCGGTAAGCCCGTCAATGATGGAAAGCTCTTCGATCTGTTCATACAACTCGACCTTCCTTATCTCCAGAGCTATCTGCGGAGTCAGTATCCGGAATCTGGAATAACTAGACCTGGAAGCCCCTTCTATAGCGATTATCGAACTTAATTTTTCTCCGACAAAAAGGGGAAAAGCCATGAAAGTATCGGAAGATATCCCGATATCCTCAAAAACATTTCCATTTTCCGACCTTTCGAAATAAAAAGGCACGTTTCCCTTGTCCTTTGCCAGCGCCACGACTTTATCCAAATCTACCTCTCCGGGTTCCGTATTAACTACTTTATTCTTTCCTTTTATTATCCTTGAAGTGGAGTTGGCCTTTTTATCCCTGGTAAAATTCATAAAATATATAGAGTCGAAATTAAAATTCTTTTCGACGAAATCAAAAAGAGCTTTTATCAGATCGTCAAACTTTAATACAGGTACAAGTTTTTTAGTTATTTCATAAAGTCTGGATATTCTGCTCAATTCATTTTCCACAATACGCCCTCTGCGGTCAATCGACTCAAGTTCAGTGATAATATTCCTGTATTTTCTCTTCTTACTCCGCAGATCCCTGTCGTGATAGTCCATAAAAAAATAAAGCATTGTTTTCAACGTATACCCCGCGACAAGCGTTATCCCAAGCAATGAGATAAATACCACTACATCGATCGGATTCAAAATACCTCGGTACCAGTAAAATAAGAAAAATATGATATTCGAGAATAAAAGAACTATGGAAAAAACATATTTGGAAACAAAAGGTAAAAGAACAAATATCACCGGAATGATAAAAAGAATGAGATATTCATCTCCGTTCGGAGCCTTATAAAAATACCAGCTTATAAGCCACAATAAGACGTTAATTATCATTAAAATTACAGGTTTCACTTTGAACATACGGCGTTCTTCCCTTTTGATTTAGCCTTATACAGCTGCCTGTCCGCTTCCCACATGATGTCTTCCTTGAGTTTAGCATCCTCAGGGAATACCGCGACCCCTATGGAGACCGTGACGTTACACTCTTTACGCCGTAGGATAACAGGGCTATTATATATTTTATCCCTTATAGACTCTGCAAGCCGGATAGCTTCCTGACGGTTCGATTTTAGAGCCAGAAAAACAAATTCCTCACCTCCATATCTCGCGACGATATCCCCGGCAGAGGCATTGGATTTAAGTATCTTCCCTATATTTTCAAGTACGGAATCCCCGGCAATATGCCCGTTCTGATCGTTAAAATCCTTAAAATCATCTATGTCCAGCATCAGCAAAGCAAAAGATATGTTGCTTCTGAGCGCTCTTTTTACTTCTTCATCCAATCTCTCCATAAAATATCTACGCACGAACAATCCCGTAAGACTGTCCTTTATAGCCAGCTATTCGGTCTGTTTATATAACCTAGCGTTCTCAAGAGCCAGGGCAGAAAGATCACCTATGATATCCAGTATCCTTAATTCATGCTGTTCAAAAACTTCCTTATCTTTAGAATCCACACGGATGAGCCCCAGAACCTTATTTTCGATAACAAGCGGCTTGATAATAATGGAAAGAGCATCATCCGAGACTTCATCCCCTACTATGGAAAACCTGAAATCCCGGTTTTTATCTTTCACCAAAAGATTCTTGGCGTTCTTCAACACCCACCTGTCAAAGGTTCCACCGTTCTTCATCTCATATACTTTGCGTTTTTTATCTTTTTTAGTGAAATGCAGATTCAATTGTTTCTTTTTTTCATCAAAAGTAAAGATCAATACCCTGGTACTGTTCCCGAAAACCTTAAAAGTCTCCTCCCCGATTATCCTTATTATCTTTTCGGTCGATAATGTAAGGCTCAAATTATCCGCTATACCCTTCAGTTTAAGCATACTGCCCACCTTTTCACCCATTGCGGACACTTCATTCATCCTGTTCTTTACGTGATTCCTGATCAAATTAATATCTTCCTGTACTTTCTCGCTATCCACGGTATATTTCTGGTTGGAAACACTTATCTTTTTATATATGTGATGGCCGATAAAACTGTTCAGGAAAAACGCCCCGATAAGAACGGAATAATAATATGGGTTGAGATCAGTAATCGCCCTGTAAAGAAAAAGCATCGATATCAGAAAGGAAGCTAGCCCGGCGAAAGTACCCAAAACCCCCCATGTGATCATTATGATAAGGCTCAAAATTATGATAAAGCCTATGGCTATAAATTCGACATGTTCTACGCGCATCCCTATCGAGGGAAATATCTTTCGATAACTATACAATAACCCTAGAAATAGGACCATAGATATGGATCTAAGAAGGTTCCTTTTAGCAAAAGGAGTCATGGAATATGTTATGTAATGGTTTTTTCCGTAGATTTATCAAAAAAATGTATCTTACCCGTATCAAACACAAGATCCATATCCTGATTTATCTGCGGATTCGCGTCACCCGATACTCGCGCGACGATAATATGTTTCCCCGTATTCATGTGGATATAAACTTCTGAACCCAGATGTTCAACTACTTCGCACGTCATCGTAACTATGTTTTCAGGAGGAGCTTCGGAAACAAACAGCTTATCGTATATGTCTTCACTCCTTATACCCATAAGCAGACGTTCATCTATATATTTATCAAGTTTTTTGTACATATTCTCCATAATCTTTATTCTGAAATTGCCTTCATCGAAATATAGAAGTTTACCTTTCCTCATTATCTTTCCCTCAATAAAGTTCATTGGTGGGGCTCCTATAAAACTGGCTACAAACTTGTTCACAGGTGCGTTATAAACTTTCTGAGGAGTATCTATTTGTTGTATTACCCCATCTTTCATAACTACTATCCTGTCTCCAAGAGTCATAGCTTCAGTCTGATCATGAGTGACATATATCATCGTGGATTGAAGGCGTATATGCAGTCTATGAAGTTCCATCCTCATCTGAACCCTAAGTTTAGCGTCAAGATTACTCAATGGCTCGTCAAAAAGAAATACCATTGGTTTTCTCACTATGGCTCTGCCTACAGCTACTCTCTGTCGCTGACCTCCGGATAACTCCCGGGGTTTCCTATCCAGTAAATTCTCAAGGCCGAGAATACCGGCTGCCTCCCTCACCCTTGAATCTATCTCGTCTTTAGGATATTTCTTGAGCCTAAGTCCGAAAGCCATGTTCTCATATACGGTCATATGTGGATATAAGGCGTAATTCTGAAAAACCATGGCTATATCCCGGTCTTTAGGAGGGACATAATTCACTTTTCTGTCCCCTATATATATATTCCCGCCAGTAGCCGTCTCCAGCCCGGCTATCAGTCTCAAAGTGGTTGATTTCCCGCAACCCGAAGGTCCGACCAACACTATAAATTCTTTATTTTCTACCCCAAAGCTTACGTTATCAACAGCTTTAACTCCGCCAGGAAAAATCTTTTCAACATTATTCAAACTAACCTGCGCCATAACCCACCTTTTTGTGTTTTTCGTTTAGTATTATATATACTACATTAACAATAAAAGTCAATAGCTATTTAAGTTTTTTGTTGTTCTGGAAATATGATATCAATTCAAGCAAAGTATCCTTCATATCGTGTCTTTCCACTATTTTATCGATAAGACCGTGTTCGAGCAAAAACTCCGAACTTTGAAACCCTTCGGGAAGATCCTGCTTTATCGTCTGCTGTATAACTCGCGGTCCTGTAAACCCGATAAGAGCTTTAGGTTCGGCAATGATTATATCTCCCAGAGACGCGAAACTCGCCATGATACCCGCCATTGTAGGATTGGTCAATACGGATATGAACAAACCACCGTTTTTGTTGAACCTGTCCAGTGCCGCACTCGTCTTAGCCATCTGCATAAGAGATATCAACCCTTCGTACATTCTTGCTCCGCCGCCTGACCCCGAAACTATAATAAGAGGAAGCTTTTTCTGATCGGCGAATTCTATTATCCTGGTAAGTTTCTCCCCGACTACCGACCCCATTGATCCCATTATAAAACGTGAATCCGTAGCCCCGAAAGCCACTTTTCTGTTATTAAGAAGACCTTCCCCCACTACTACCGCATCTTTCAGGCCTGTAGATTTTTGATCCTTTTTTATCTTGGCAGGATAATCCGAAGGGCCTCTGAACTTAAGAGGATCACAGCTGGCCATATTTTTGAATTTTTCCTTGAACGATCCCTTATCCTAAAGTATCTCTACCCGCTCATACGCTCCTATCCTGAAATGGAAATCGCATTTTGAACAAACGTGCAGATTATCCTTAAGAGCCTTATTGTAAAGAAGTTCGCCGCAACCGGGACACTTGGTCCATAGGCCTTCAGGAACCTCCTTTTTTTTAGATTTGCCCCTGAATAAAGGTTTTTTAGGGAAAAAGATCATTTCAACAACCCCTTATAATTACTATTTTTTATCATGATCAGACATCCCGCTAAACTTATTTATCACTAACCCCGAAAGCAGCTTAGGATAAAAATAAGTGGATTTCTGGGGCATCATTTCCCCCCGTTCCGCAACCGCTTTGAGCTGATC
>CAYMTI010000095.1:0-5912 GCA_964393315.1 uncultured Planctomycetia bacterium | reverse complement strand
TTGTACGTGTGCAAGGCCTATGGCTCTCCTAGCCTATTTAGCTTCTGGAAAACTAGATAATATTATATGGAGCAGTGCTGTTAAGGGGATATTTTAAGGATGTAAAGAATCCGGATGTGCTCTTTTAGGCGGGGAAACGGCTGAAATGCCGGGGATGTATGAAAAAGGAGATTACGATCTTGCCGGGTTTTGCGTGGCTATTGTGGACAGAAAAAAAGTAATAGACGGAAAAAAAATACGGGAGGGGGACGCTATCCTCGGGCTTGCCTCAAGCGGTCTGCATTCGAACGGATATGCTCTTGTGCGTAAGATCTTAAGCGAAAAAGAGATCAGGGAAAATAAAGATCTGCTTTTGACCCCCACAAAATTATATGTAAGACCTGTACTGGACATCCTGGAAAAGATCAAGGTGAAAGGTATCGCGAACATTACAGGCGGCGGGTTTTATGATAATATCCCCAGGATATTGCCTTCAAAAGTAAAAGCGGTAATTGACAAGGGTACGTGGGTAATGCCTAAGATATATAACATTCTCGCAAAAAAAGCTGATATAAAAGAGAAGGAACTTTACAGGACTTTTAACATGGGAATAGGAATGGTGCTGGTCCTGCCTCATAAAGAAGCCGTGAAAGCTAAAGAACTTTTTAAGAAAAAACATAAACTGAGAAGCTACATAATCGGGCATATTGAAAAAGGAAGAAAACAGGTTACATTAGTGTAGTTGCTGGGCAGCTGGTCCAGACTATTTTTAAGGAGGATACAAGTGAGAGTACTGGTCATAGGTTCTGGAGGGCGGGAACATGTTTTATGCTGGAAATTGGAACAAAGCGTCAAGGTGGAAAAAGTCTATTGCGCGCCGGGTAACGCGGGTACGGCACTGTCCGCTGAGAATGTGGGAATAAACATGGCCGAGCACAATGAGGTAGCTTCCTTTTGTAAAGAAAAAGGCGTTGATCTTGTTGTCGTGGGACCGGAAGCTCCCTTAGCTGTCGGGATAGCAGATGTTCTTCGAAAAGAAGGCATAAAGGTTTTCGGCCCCGGATACGCGGGAGCGCGTCTTGAGTCCAGTAAAATATTCGCCAAAGAATTGATGGGGGAATACGGTATTCCTACTGCCGGATTCAGGATATTCGATCATATGGAAAAAGCCAAAGAATATCTTAGTAAGGCAAGTTATCCTGTAGTGGTAAAAGCATACGGTCTTGCCGCGGGGAAGGGAGTGATCATCGCGTTGGATAAGGAAGAAGCCCTCCATGCTGCGGAAGATATGCTGGAGAAAAAGGTCTTCGGTGGAGCCGGGGAACAAATAATAATTGAGGAATTTCTTGAAGGCGAAGAAGCTTCTATTCTGGCGGTTACTGATGGGGAAAATATTGTTCCTCTGGTGACAAGCCAGGACCATAAGAGAGTAGATGACGGGGATACCGGTCCAAATACGGGAGGGATGGGCGCTTATTCTCCCGCGCCGGTAATAACGGAAGAACTTTATGACAGAATAATGAACGAAATACTTATTCCTACCGTAAAAGGATTGAAAGAAGAAGGGATAGCCTATCGCGGTGTTCTTTACGCGGGTATAATGATAACCCCGGAAGGGCCCAAAGTACTTGAGTATAATGTTCGGTTCGGGGATCCCGAAACCCAGGTCGTTCTCCCGCGCATGAGATCCGATCTAGCGGAGCTGCTTATGGCGGCCGCATCTGGGGATCTGAGGCAGGTAACCATAGACTGGGATCCAAGGGATCATGTGTGTGTTGTTCTGGCTTCGGGAGGATATCCCGGAGCATATGAAAAAGGCAAAAAGATCTCGGGTCTTGAAGAAGCTGCCGCTGAAGGGGCGCTGGTATTCCACGCTGGGACAAGGAACGAGGACGGACAGATCATTACTTCCGGAGGCAGAGTTCTCGGGATAGTCGGCTGTGGAAAAGGCATAGAAGAGGCCGTAAGCAATACCTATAAAGGGGTGGAAAAGATCAAGTTCGACGGCATGCATTATCGCCGGGATATTGGGCACAGAGCGTTGGTCCGTGAAAAATAGATATGCCCGGAATAACCGGAAAAGATCCGGGAACCGGAAAGGAGTTGAGTATGACGAAAAAACCAGTAATAAGCGTGATAATGGGAAGCGATTCGGATCTGGCTGTTATGGCGGAAGCTGTCTCGACTTTGGAAGGGTTTGATATCCCGTGTGAAGTCAAAATACTTTCCGCGCATCGTACGCCGGACCAAACGGCTGATTTTGCCAGGAGAGCCAGAAAAAGGGGAATAAAGGTAATTATTGCCGGTGCGGGCGGGGCTGCTCATTTGGCCGGAGTTGTGGCGGCGCATACGGTTTTACCGGTAATAGGTGTTCCTATGACCTCGGCTCTTGATGGCTTGGACTCTTTGCTTTCTACTGTGCAGATGCCTTCGGGGATACCGGTGGCAGCCGTCGCTATCGGAAAGGCAGGAGCCGTAAATGCCGCTATTCTGGCCGTGCAGATGCTTGGGCTGGAGTCTCCCTCGATAACAAAAAAGTTGAGGAACCATAAGAAAAAACTCGCGAAAAAGGTAGAGGATAAGAATAAAAGAATAGATGTATGAGGTGGATTGATAAAGTCAAAAAAGACACAAATTGATCTGAAAGAACTGGGTAGGCATGAAAGATATTCACAAGATATTATTTGTTTGTACCGGGAACAGCTGCAGAAGTATTATGGCGGAAGCTTATGCGAGAAAACGTTTCAGGGAAGAGAAGCTGGATATAGAGGTCAGATCTGCCGGAACTCTTAGCCTGCCGGGTCTGGAGCCTACCAAAGAGGCGATAAAAGTGTTATCCATAGAAAAAATTCCTGTTAACGATCTTTCGTCCAAGGGAATTACAGAGGAAATGATCGACTGGGCGGATATGATCTTTGTGATGGAACCCGAACATAAACTTAAGTTACTGGAGATGGCGCCCGGGATACAGGAAAAAATACGTCTTCTCGGGGAAATCAATACCGCTCCGGGTAATTTTATTATTCCGGATCCGATAGGACGCTCTTTATCTTTCTACAGGGCTTCTTTTCGTATGATCCGGGAGCCTTTGGAGGAGTTGATATCATGGCTAAAAAAATAGTGATCGCTTCGGATCACGGCGGTTTTGTCTTGAAAGAAAAAATAATAGCTATGCTTAAAAAAAGGAAATATCGTGTCGAGGATATGGGTGCTTTTTCGGATTCGGCTTGTGATTATCCGCTGTTCGGATATAACGCGGCCAAAAAGGTATCTTCGGGAGAAGTCTCCAGGGGAATAGTTATATGTAAAAGTGGAATAGGGATGTCCATAGTTGCCAATAAACTGCCGGGTGTCAGGGCAGGTTTATGTATATCCGAACAGGACGCGGAGTCTTCCAGGAAACATAATGATACCAATGTACTGGTGCTCGGAGCGTCAAAAGTGAAAGAAAAAAAAGCCCTTGATATAACAAAGACCTGGTTGAAAACCTCTTCGTTGAAAGGACGTCATGCCAGGCGGGTCAAGCAGATAAATGATATAGAGAAAAAAGTGTTTAAAAAAATCAAAGAAAAAAAGTAACGTTCGTATATGAAAAGGAGAGTGCGATGAAACATTTGAAAGCAGCGGACGCTGAAGTCTTCGCGGCGGTATTGAAAGAAACGAAGAGGCAGGAAGAAGGTATTGAGCTGATCGCCAGTGAAAATTTCGCTTCCCGTGCGGTTATGGAAGCGGTTTCAAGTTCAATGACCAATAAATATGCCGAAGGATATCCTCATGCTCGATATTACGGGGGATGCGAATATGTCGACGTCGCGGAAGATATCGCTATAGAAAGAGCTAAGGAACTTTTCGGTGCCGAACATGTGAATGTACAGGCTCACTCAGGTTCTCAGGCCAATATGGCGGTATATTTCGCTATGCTGGAACCCGGAGATACCGTAATGGCTATGGACCTGGCCTGCGGCGGACATTTGACGCACGGACATTTCAAGAACTTTTCAGGGAAATACTTCAATATGGTATTCTACGGGGTCAATAAAGAGTCCGAAAAACTTGATTTTGATGAGATCCGGGCTAAGGCACTTGAACATAAACCTAAAATGGTCATAGCCGGGGCAAGCGCTTATCCCAGAGGTATAGCGTTCGATAAATTCCGCGCTATCTGTGATGAGATAGGCGCTATACTTATGGTGGATATGGCCCACATAGCGGGTCTGGTAGCCGGAGGTCAGCATTTAAACCCGGTGGATTTCGCGGAGTTTGTCACAACGACTACGCATAAGACTTTGAGGGGGCCGCGCAGCGGGATGATATTATGCCGTGAAGAATTCGGCAAGAAAATAAATTCTGAAATATTCCCGGGGATACAGGGAGGGCCTTTAATGCATGTAATAGCGGCGAAAGCCGTGGCGTTCAAAGAGGCGTTAAAACCAGAGTTCAAGGAGTATCAGAAGAACATTATCAAAAATGCCGCTCGTTTAGCGGAAACGCTCACGGAAAAAGGATACCGTCTGGTCTCCGGCGGGACAGATAATCATTTAATGCTCGTAGATCTTACCAACAAAGGGATCACGGGCAAAGAAGCGGAAATGTGCCTTGATAAAGCAGGTATAACGGTGAATAAAAATCTTATACCGTTTGATGAAAAAAGCCCTTTTGTCACAAGCGGTATCAGAATAGGGACTCCCGCGGCCACGACACGGGGGATAGACGAAAAAGGCATGGAAAATGTAGCGGATTTTATCGATAACGCTCTTATGAATCGCGATGAGGATAAAAAACTTGCGGAGATAAAAACGGAAGTGAAAGAGTTTTTGCGGGGATATCCGCTTTATAAAGACTGGATAGACGAAATGGAATCGCTATAAATAGATGAGTGGACAACGCGAGCAGGGGGAGAGTATAATGGAAAGCATGAAAGATATTAATAAAAATGCGAAAATGCACAGGCCCTCATGGGATGAGTATTTTTTGTCCATATGCGTTTTGATCTCTTCCCGGTCTACATGTTTGAGAAGGAAAGTAGGCGCGGTAGCGGTCAAAAATAAACAGATACTGGCCAGCGGATATAACGGGGCGCCTACCGGGATAAAACATTGTGATGTTGTGGGATGTCTTAGGGAAGAAATGGGAGTGCCTTCGGGCCAGAGACATGAATTATGCCGGGCGTTACATGCCGAACAGAACGCTTTTCTCCAGGCCGCCAGACATGGTGTAAGCCTGAACGGGGCAAGTTTATATATTACTACCCAACCATGCAGTATTTGTGCTAAAATGATAATTAATGCCGGGATAAAAAAAGTTATTATTCAGGGAGATTATCCCGATGAACTGGCCATGGATTTTTTAAAAGAAGCCGGAGTTGAGGTAAAGACAATAAAAATATGAGATGTCCATATTGTAAATCACTGGAAGACAAAGTTATAGATTCGCGTATGAGCGGCGAAGGAGTAAGCATAAGAAGGCGCCGTGAATGCCTTAAATGCAGCAAAAGGTTTACGACGTACGAGTATGTTGAAAAAGCTCCTTTGATGGTAGTGAAAAGGGACGGGACGAGAAACCGGTTTGACAGGGAAAGGATCAAAACTGGTATAATGAAAGCGTGTGAAAAACGTCCTGTTAGTATGGATAAAATAGACCTGATCGTGGATGAAATAGAAAGGGATGTCCAAAAGAACGCCGATAGTGAGGTTAAGACCACGGTCATAGGCAATAGTGTTATGGAAAAACTTTACGATCTGGACGAAGTGGCTTATGTAAGGTTCGCGTCAGTTTACCGCAGGTTCAAAGATGTTTCCCATTTCATGAAAGAACTCAAAAAATTCTTGGAATGATTTCCGGAAAGCAGAGGTAGAGCAGTCCGGTATTAATTTATAACTTGCTTGTGACAAGGTTATACTCTTCGATAGAAAAAACTATTTTCAATAATCTTT
>CAYMTI010000094.1:0-5923 GCA_964393315.1 uncultured Planctomycetia bacterium | reverse complement strand
CCGCCACTCCGACTTTTTTCGCTGTATAATATTCCGTAGTGGTGTTTTTACTCATTGGAGCATCCCCATTTATCCGGAAAGGATTTTTTACAGATCTTCCACGCTTTTCAGCGTAGCGGTAACTTTACCAAAAGGTATTCTGACCACACCGTAAAGCGGATAACGGTCATCATTGGCCGAAACATATATCCATCCGCGGCCTTTCCTGTATTCCTGCCCGTTAAGTTCAGCATGCGGACGCATTTTATACGCGGGCAGCTCACCGAACCCCGGCAGTTTTATCAGATCGAATTTTTCTACTTGAACAAAAACATTGAAATTCTTTTCGTTCAAATTTATCGTAATATCGAGTTTTTGCCCTATTTCCACGGGCAAGGTCATAAAATAACAAACAGCGCTCAGAGGGTCCTGGACATTTTTTTCAATACGGCAGGTCTTTACTGACCCGTCCGTAAGATTGGTATAAACAGCCTCATCTTTATCAAAATCGTACTCCACTATTACGTGTTTCCTATATCTGCCCTCTTTCCTATCCGCCTCAAAATAGAGACTGTGAACCTTTTTAACATCAACATATGATATATATGTATCCTCCACTCTATATATTTTGGACAGGAATTTATTGGATTCCGTCACAAGTTTAACAAGATAAGCCTGCCTTCCCTTATATTCGATAATCTTCGGGATCTCGGCAACAATACTGCCCACGGGTATCCCGTTCCACGCCATTAAAAACGTAAAACGTTTTTTATAAGGGACTTTACTTTGCCTCATTACATTCAAGACCGCTTCATTTTGCAGCGATGAATCCTGTTCTATGGGTTTAACTTTACCCGTCCCCGCGCACCCCTCTATAAGAAAAATCCCTAGAAACAAAGGTAAGATTAACTTTTGTACATTTTTCATGCCATATATTATAATAGATAAAAATAATATATGCCACTTTTCTGTGTGAATTACTAAAATAGGAGACTTCCATGATAAGTTTTTCTGATCTGATCCGTAAACGGCGAAGCACCCGAGAGTTCGACAGGACAAAAAAGATCAGCAGGAAAAACCTGATATCCTGTGCGGAAGCGGGTAGAATGGCGCCCTCAGCATGCAACTCACAACCCTGGAAATTTATTATAATAGACAGCCCTGATAAAATTGAAGCGATACGTAAAGACGTTATTTCGGGCCCATACAATATGAACAGATTCGCCGGTAACGCTACCGCCTTTATAGCCGTATGCGCGTCTAAGACAAAACTCCCGGCCTGGCTGGGAAGCAAGTTAAAAGGAACTGACTACAGAAGCATCGACATTGGAGGAGCCTGCCAATATATAACCCTCCAGGCTGAGGATATCGGTATCTCTTCCTGTATCCTTGGATGGTTTAACGAAAGAAAATTAAAAAAAATATTAAAAGTACCATTTTCAGTGAAGATCGAACTGCTCATAGCCCTGGGATATACTAGAGGAACGGGTTCCTATGAAAAAATACGCAAAGATCCTGATATAGTCACAAGTTTTAACCAATATTGAAAGTTATCAGTATTAAGAAAGTATCCCCGCAAAACTCAAAGCGGAAATGGTCTTAGAGTCATTTATCCTGCCGTTGGAAAACAGGCACCTGACCCTGGCGGGCGATAACAACTGAACACATATCATCTCATCTTTCTCGGTCTCGGGCTTACCTCTGGAAAAACAATCAGCCCGGTAAATATAAATAAGCTCATCCGAAAAACCGGGAGTAGTATATATCCGTCCGATCTTTTTAAGCCCGGTTATATTAAACCCCGTTTCTTCCCGCATTTCCCTTTTAGCGCACGCGGCCGGGGTTTCTCCGGGATCGATCTTACCTGCCGGCAACTCCCATATATATCTACTTATCACGGGACGATATTGTCTCAAAAAAACTATTTTTTCATTAGCGAACGGAACTACTAACACCGCTCCGGGATGTTTAACTTCCTCGAAATAGGATATTTGACCGTTAGGCAATTTCCGGATAACAGTATATATCTTTAGCAGTTTCCCGTCAAAAACTTTTGTCCTTTTATTCGCCACTTCCGCCTTCTCCGATCCTGTCGATCTCAACATTCAGGACCTTCAGCATAACAACTTTCTCAAGATAGCTCAAGCTGAAAGGTTTCACTATATAGTCTTCCGCCCCAAGGCTGAAAGCCTCTTTCACGACATCTTCTTCTGATATGCTGGTCATCATTATGACTCTGGTATCAGGAGCGGCCTGCTTGATCTCTTTTAAGACTTCCAGACCGTCTTTGCCCCACCCCAGACGGATATCAAGAAGCACTATAGTAGGATGTTCCGATTTGATCGTCTGTAAAGCTTTTTTCCCATTCGTAGCCTGAAGCACCGAATATCCTTTTCTCGTAAAAAACTCAGACAGGAAAGAAACTATACCCACCTGGTCATCCACCACAAGAACCTTATATTGATCCTTATTTATCTGATCCATAAAACCTCTCTATTATTATCATACAAAACTACTACTTTCATTGAACTTATTCTTATAGTGAAGTATACCCAAAAAACCCGGAAAAGAAAAGCCAGGATTAAAAAAAGAGAGAGAATTAAATTCTCTCTCTTTTTAATGTGTTATATCTCTGGATGAAAAAATCAATTCTTAAGAAAATCTAAGACTGCCTCGTCTTTCTTTTTGGTCCATTCCTTCTTGAAATCTGACTTATGTTTTGTCTTCAGGGCAGGCATAATTGTATAAGTGTTACATATCGCCCTGGTGGAATCAGTCTTGTTCCCGGAGAAGTTATCTATCGAACCTACTTTCAAAGTCATAGTGAGGAACATGACAACAATAACGACCGTGGAAAGAGCATACTTTTTCACATTGTGTGATAATAAAAGATCGGTTTTCGATTTCATTTCAACCCCATACTCTACCCGTCCTCTAAGATACTCGCCCGCTATGTTAGTGGCTTCATCTTTTCCGTTTGCTTCACAAATTACTTCGATCATCGTTCTATACTTCATTTTAACCCCCAGAATAAATTTATGACTTACTTTACCATCATTAACAAGTTTACAAAGAAACAAAAAATATGTCAACTAACTTTTTGAAATTCTAACAAGCTTGCATTAAACACAAAAAAATCAACTTTAACTGTTAGTCTTAAAAGTATATCATACTTTTTCTATAAATCTAACTTTTTTGGAAATAACAATGATCTTAATGAAAATTGTTAGTTATAAATAACATAAGATAAATAATGCCGAATAAATACTTATAAAATATTATCACAGATTTTCACCGCATTTGTGTAAAAATATACAAAGCAAAATCTATGAAATATCTTATATTAAATATATTTTTAACGGAGAAAATCACGCCTACGCCGTACACAATTTCATCAACGGCAAAATGCTACACTCTCTATGGTATTCACCCACTGATAGGATTTGGGAACTGCTACGGTCTTCTTCTTATATCCCTCTGGTTCCGGAACATCATTGTAAGGAAGCTCTAGGAAACTTTACCGGACTTCTGTCATCTCAATTATAAATCCTTATCAAGATCCTGATTAAATACCCGAACAATTTCCTCATGGACAAGACCGTTACTTGCCAACAGTTCCTTATCGAAAATATTATATGATTCATTCCCAAATTTTGAAATCCTTCCACCGGCTTCTTTCACCAAAAGCTGGCCGGCAGCCGTATCCCATGGAGAAAGATGAGCTTCCCAGAAAGCGTCGAAACGCCCGCAAGCTACATAACAAAGATCGATAGCCGCTGAACCCGGCCGCCTTACGGCCTGCGCTTTTCTGAGTATAAGCCTGAATTTTTGCAAATTATCCTCTTTTTTCGTCAGGTCATACGCAAACCCCGTTGATATCAAAGATGTATTTATTGTCTTATTTTCGGAAACTGATATTTTTTTTCCGTTAAGAAACGCTCCCTTACCCTTTTCCGCGGAAAAAAGCTCATCCATATTGGGGTCATAAACCACTCCGACAACAACTTCTTTCTTATACATGAGCCCGATGGAAACACAGAATATCGGCAGTGAATGTGCGAAATTCGTGGTTCCGTCCAGAGGATCGACGACCCATAAATAATCACCTGACCCTCTATCCTCCCCGCTCTCCTCAGCCAGGATAGAGTGTCCGGGGAAATCATTTTTTATCATTTTTATTATCATGGACTCGCTTTTTTTATCAACATCTGTTACCAGATCCGTAATCCCCTTTTTCATGGATATTTCTTTAACCGTATCCCTCCTCGAGAGGATATACCTGCCCGCCTTAAGAGCCGCCTTTTCCGCTGTTTCTCTTATAAAAGTAAGATCCATAATAACTTCCTTTCTTTGATCCGCATTTCAATCCATTACCCGTCTATTAACCTCTGACAAAGCCTACCTAAAGGGCATTGCCCACACAACGGCTTTGTTTTAGCGCAAAAATTCTTGCCTGTTTCTACAAGAACAGCGTGAAACTGAATCAACTTAAAGATACTTCGCGGAAAACCGGCACAGACTTTTTCCTGCACCGCGTCATAACTTTCATCAAAAGATATGATACCATAGCGGGACATTATACGCCTGGTATAATTATCCACTACAAAAACCGGTTTTCTCAGAGCGTATAACAATATACAATCCGCTGTCTCGGGCCCAATACCCTTTACAGCCAATAATTCCGTCCTTATATCACCGGCACTTCTTTTTTGTAAACTGACAAGATCAAATCTACCGCTTGACATCAAGTAACGGCAAAGATTTCTCAACCTCTCAGCTTTAAGAAAATGGAAACCTGCCGGCCGGATATACCGGTGCAGCTCACGTTCTCTCAATATCTTCAAAGGCGATAACATATTTCTTCTTTTCAGATCAAGAATTGCTTTCTCTACATTTTTCCATGAAGTGTTCTGCGTCAAAACCGCCCCTACCATAACTTCGAACGGACTACCAGCCGGCCACCATCCCAAGTCCCCGAAATATCGGTCCAGTACCCGATAAATATCCTGAAATACGGATGTTTTCTCCCGGATCTTCACCTTTTCATTTTTCATATCTTTCAGCAAAACTTATTCTCTCTTTTATAGTAGGATGGCTATATAAAAATATCTTTTTCAAAAAAGAAGGATCGATTTCCGCCAGGTTAGTTCTAGCCAGTCCTTTCATTGCTCCGATAAAAGGCCCGGCGGAAGATAACGAATCCAGGGAGAACCTGTCCGCCTGTTTTTCCAGCCTTCTGGAGAACCAGTTCTGAAAGGGCATCAACACTAACCCTGACAATGTAAGGATAAGTATCAGAAAGGGCATAATATAAAGATCGGAAATACTTTCTGCTCCGGAAATATCCGCGATCTTGTCGGCAAAATAATAAAGAAGAAAAAAACCTAAAACAGCCGTACAGCTATTAAATATCAACAGCTGAATGATATGTTTATGCTTATAATGCCCGAACTCATGCGCCACGACAGCCTTTATTTCCTCTATATCAAAGTTATCCAGAAGCGTATCCGCCAGTATCACTTTTCTTGTCCTTCCAAGGCCTACTAAGGCGGCATTCGCTTTGGCGGTCTTTTTGCTGAGATCTATTTTGCAAACATCTATAATATCTATCCCGGAAGCCTCTGCCATTTTGAATATCTCTTTTTTTAGATCCCTATCCTCTATAGGCGAGTACTTGTAGAATAAGGGTATGATCACAACGGGAAATATCCTGGCCAGCACTATTGTAAAAAATATCCAGGCCAGCGCCGCAATAAGCCACCAGGTCCAGGGAAAGTTTCTCAATAGCGCGTAAAACACTTCCGCACACACTACGATCAGAAAATAAGATAAAATCAGGCTTTTAACTGAATCTTTTAACCACGACCATATACTTTCTTTCGAAAGGTTGAAACGATGTTCGACTATATACGAATTATAAAAGCTTAAAGGAAGTCCTGCCATA
>CAYMTI010000093.1:0-5930 GCA_964393315.1 uncultured Planctomycetia bacterium | reverse complement strand
ATCGTCTGAGCATCCTAACCTTTACAGAGTTTGGGACGAATATGCCGTAACGCATATTTTTGAATTCGAGCCCGAACTATGTTTTGTGGCTAGTTTGCGCTAAAAGGTAGTGGGATTCGCTTTGGGATACATAATAGAAAAACCCAGGACTGCCTGGAATTACGGACACCTTGTATGGCTCGGGGTGAACGAGGAATACCAGCATATGAACATAGGAGAGAAACTTCTTGATCAGTTCAAAAAAACATTAAAAGAGAAAGGCGTGCGTATAATATTAATAGATACGCAGGCGGATAACAAAAAAGCCCTGAAATTTTTCAAGAAGAACGGGTTCGGTAATCCTACGCATCATGTGTACCTTTCTCAAAACCTGGACTAAGGATACCGTCCAAAAGTTTCATATATGAAAATAAACAGGTCTAGACTTAAAGAGATTTTAAAGGATCTTACCAATATTTATAGTCCGTCGGGTAAAGAGGAAAGGGCTCTTAAATATATTTGTGAGATTTTATCATCAAAAGGATATTCCTTTCTGCAGCAGCCTGTCTCGGAGAATAGGTATAATATCATAGTTTTACCCGTGGGAGAACGGGTGGATACCGTTTTTGTGGGGCATATAGATACTGTACCTGCTTATGATCTAGACAATTATGAGTTCCGGGAGAAAAGAGGTATTGTAAAGGGTTTGGGTGTGGCGGATATGAAGGGCGGCTGTGCTGCTATGCTGGAGGCCTTTATAAGATATTCCGAAACCGAAGCGGCGCAACCTCCGGCAGCGCTTGCGATTGTTGTAGGAGAGGAAGAGAACAGCGATGGGATCAAGGCTCTTCTAGCAGAACACAGTTTCAAAGTAGCCATAATAGGTGAACCAACGGGAATGGCGCCATGTTTGGGACATTATGGATATACCGAAGTCGAGCTCAGATTGTGCGGTTCCAGGAGGCATGCTTCTTTATCGGGAAGGGAAAAGAATGCGACCTATTCGATGCTTAATGTGCTTTTAAGAGTGATAAGCTATTTGGAAAACTTTGAAGGTAAGATCCGCTATAATATCAGAGATATACACTCATCTGATTCGGGGTTTGCCGTTCCGGAGAAATGCAGTGCATGGCTAGATGTGCATATACATCCGGATATCAATGTCAATAAGGTGGCTCTTGGCATAAGGAGGAACGTCCGGGAGTCAATAAACGGATTAAGCATAAAGAAAAAAGATCTTTTTATCTCAACCGACTCTTACCGCGGATATAAATTGAACTCAAGAGCAAAAATATTAACTAAGCTGAAAATAGCTCTGGATAAGAACTCTATTATGTTGGGCGGAGACCTTTTCGAGAGCCATTCGGATGCTAACCTGATGAGATCGGAAAAAATAAAACCCGTTATATTAGGCCCCGGACTTTTATCCAAAGCCCATACCAGGGATGAATCTGTTCTTTTAAGCCAGGTTAATCGGGCAGCTCAGACATATTTTGACTTTTTGATGTTGTTATAAACATGTTATAGGAGCATTTCAGAACGGCTATGAATATAGATCTTAACCATTCGGGTCTAACTAACGGATATATTATTGATTTTATTACCTTAAACAATAAAAATAGTAAGGGGCGTTATTCCGGATAAGATGGGTTATTGACGGATTCTTTGTTCTCACATGTTGCCTTCGGGAAAAAGTATTGCCCAAAAGGTTAGAAATTCAAGGAGTGTATTATGGATATGTTCATGGGGTTTGGTATTTTCGTATGTTCAATCGTTGGTCTTATTATAGGTTTTTGTCTTTTTATTTCGCCTCTCATGATATGGAAACACACGAAAGCTACGAGTGATAAACTTGATAAAATTATAGCTTTACTAAAAGAAAAAAGTTAAATTTCACATTTCAAGATCTGATCCCCAAAGATATGGAAGGAAGGTATTTGTGCCGGGGGAAAATCATCAGCCTTATTTTAATTTAATGGATGCTTTTAAAGAGCCAGGATGCCCCATTTGTTCCCTGGTACAAGAGAACATCCATAAATTCATGGATATTCTCTTGTATGAGCAGGTTAACGATCCCGGGGTAAGGAATGAGATAAGAATTTCTTTGGGATTTTGCTCTCTGCATGCGTGGCAGTTACAGAAACTCGGCGATCCTTTCGGATCAGCTATAATCTACGAGGATTTGATGAAAAACCTTGTAGATCGTATGGATAGGATGGTTATATCAGAGAAAAGTGTTAAAAATCTATTTGCTGAAATTTTAAAAATCAAAAATAAAGGGGATGGAAGGAAAAAAGCTATCTGCCCGATATGTAAGTCCGGTAAAGGGGCAGAAACAAGATATGTTTCTACCTTTATAGAAAGTTTTAATGAACCGGATTTTTTTTCAGCTTACAGCAAATCATTCGGATTATGTTTTCCGCATATAGTAGAAATATTTAATATCTGCAGACAGAATGAAATACTCAGAGAAATCTTGAATATAGAATCAGCTAAGATGAAAGATTTGATCGGAGAGTTGAAAGAAATTCAGCGCAAGAATGATTACCGTTTTTCTCAGGAAGGTTTCGGGAAAGAAGGCAATGCCTGGATAAGGGCAATTGAGAAGATGACAGGTAAGGAAGGTGTGACAAGGGATAGATACTAGGGGGCCTTTATTTACCGTCGGGGGTTTTATGTGTTTCTTCCAGATGTTTACCTAGCCCTTCAGATGAAATAAGTTCTAAAACAAACATTGTATTTCTAACGGGCGAAAGATTTATTATTTTTTATCTTTCCGTAACGGCTTAAGTTTTTAAAAATCTTATCAATAGTTTGACAAAACACGGAAAGTGTTGTATAACTAAAATACAATGAAGTAACAGTGACGGTCTTCCGACGATAGGGGGCCGTTCATTAGAAGCAAAGTAGCCTCAAAGAGACGTTCGGACGTTTTTTTGAGGTTTTTTTGGCGATGCAGCCTTTTCCGGAGACCGTATAAGATTGATGCGGTCTCCGGAAAAGGCTTTTTTTTATGACAAAAGAAGGAGGGATGGAGATGGATGTAACGACTATAGTTACAGGCCTAAATACCGTCTGGGTTCTTATTGCCGCGTTCCTGGTGTTTTTTATGCAGGCTGGGTTCGGCATGGTTGAAGCCGGGTTTATTAGGGCGAAGAACACATGTAACATACTTACAAAAAATTTTATGGATTTTTGTATGGCATCCGTGGGATTTTTCATATGCGGGTATGCCGTAATGTTCGGTGACGGGAACCCTTTCATAGGGTTGAAAGGGTGGTTTCTGGCCGGCGCTCAGTCTGGGGCAGATGTTCCACTATATGCTTTCTGGCTTTTCCAGGCGGCATTTTGCGGCGCGGCGGCTACGATAGTTGCGGGAGGAATGGCCGAAAGAATGAAATTTTCCGCATACCTGATATATTCTTTGATAATATCAGCGTTGGTGTATCCATTAGTAGGCCATTGGATATGGGGTGGTGGATGGTTAGCTTCACTTAACTTCGCGGATTTCGCGGGCTCTACGGTTGTGCATGCCGTAGGTGGGTTTGCAGCTCTTATAGGTACAATAATACTTAAACCGAGGATAGGTAAATATAACTCGGACGGTTCGGTAAACGCTATTACCGGACATAATATACCGCTTGCGTCCCTGGGTGTGTTTATACTGTGGTTTGGATGGTTTGGGTTTAATCCGGGTTCCACTCTTGGTGTTACTGACGGTTCGCTTATAGGCAGAGTTGCTATAAACACAAATCTTGCCGCGGCCGCGGGTGGAATAGCGGCGATGATAACGACCTGGAAAGTTTTTCACAAACCCGATCTGTCGGTAGCTATGAATGGCGCGCTTGCGGGACTTGTAGCTATTACCGCGCCATGTGCGTTCGTCGAACCGTGGGCAGCGCTCGTCATAGGAGCTGTTGGAGGAATACTTGTTGTGTTCGGCGTTATATTGCTCGATAAACTCAGGATAGATGATCCTGTAGGTGCTGTTCCGGTACACGGACTTAACGGTGTATGGGGTACGTTAGCGGTAGGGTTATTCGGCCAAAAAGCTTTGGGGCTTGCCAATGACGGTCTTTTTTACGGCGGCGGGCTGGCACAGCTGGGTATTCAGGCGCTGGGAACATTCTCAGTGATAATATTCGTGCTCTTCTCTATGGGTATAATTTTCAAGCTCATAGATTCGACTATAGGGCTCAGGGTCAGTAAAGATGAAGAATTAAGAGGGTTGGATATTTCCGAACACGGTATGGAATCATATTCCGGCTTTCAGATATTCACTACGGAATAAAAGGGGGGTAAAAAATGAAGCTTATAGTAGCCATGATACAGCCGCATAAACTGCCGGATGTAAAAAAAGCACTGTTCAAAGAGGATATACATAAAATGACCGTTACCAACGCTCTGGGCTGCGGGCAGCAAAAGGGGTATACTGAGACTTACCGCGGGGTCATACATGAGATAAATCTTCTGAAGAAAGTAAAAATAGAGATCGCTGTTAACGAGAATTTTGTCGAACCCGCGATCAACGCGATAATAAAAGGTGCGAAAACCGATAAGATCGGTGACGGTAAGATCTTTGTCACCAGCATAGAGGATTGTATCAGAATAAGAACCGGTGAAAGAGGCAGGAGCGCGATAGGGTAAGGGGTAAGGATTAAAAAGATCATTCTGTCAATGTACAGCGGGGGCACTACCCCCGCTGTACATTGATTTCAGAAAAAGAAAGTAACTATGTTTTCAAGTTCATTTCAGAAGTGTCAGGAAGAAAATAGATGTTTAATATAGGGTGTTTCTGTCGTGTTCAAGAGAAGAGTCTGGTAAAATCAGAGAAATCATGCGGGGCATCAACAAAGCTGTGGTATACGGCCTTTCCGGGTTTTTGGCTGGTTTTGGGCAGCGCTATCGGTGCGAGTAGCCAAAAAACCACCTGATATTATTATTCCCTTTTTGACAGGATAGTTTTTTTGTGATATTATATAGCCAAATAGCTATATGGATACGGGGGCGGGATGTGAGAAAGATTGAGAAGGTATTAAAAGCTTGTTCTGACGACAACAGGATCAGGATATTGAAATTGCTTGAAAAAAGAAAACTTTGTGTTTGCGAGTTGGCTTTTGTTCTGGGGATAACACAGCCAAGTGTTTCACGGCATTTAAAGAAACTATCAAATGCCGGATTGATCAAAACCGAGAAAGACAGTTTCTGGACAAATTATTTTATTGCTCCTGACAATGAATATGCTAAAGAGATATGCGGTCTAATGGAGAAATGGCTTAACGATGACAGGATAATAAAAAAAGACATTGTAAAACTTAAGAGCGCGAAAAGAGACAATTTGTTCTCTAAGGGTTGAATAAAGGTACGAGGATAAAATGAAAGAAAGAAATAAATTTTTGGCAATGGTAATAATATTTTTCGGGTGTTTTTATCTGCCCGTTGAAATGCTGCCATTCAGGAACCCTGTATTTGAGGCTTTAGCTCTTGTTAGGTGGTATGCCAGAGAGCATGTGCTTTTATGTCTGGTACCGGCTTTTTTTATCGCGGGGGCAATTTCGGTCTTTATAAGCCAGGCATCAATAATCAAATACTTTGGAGCTAAAGCTAATAAATTTGTTGCCTATAGCGTAGCTTCGGTTTCAGGAACGATCTTAGCGGTATGTTCCTGTACGGTCCTGCCTCTTTTTTCGGGAATATACAAAAGAGGTGCCGGGTTGGGGCCTGCTACTGCTTTCTTATATTCAGGACCCGCTATCAATGTGCTTGCTATTATCATGACCGCAAGGATCCTGGGATGGGAGCTGGGCGTTGCACGTGCTGTCGGCGCAGTTGTTTTCAGTGTTGTTATAGGGCTTATGATGCATCTTATTTTTCTGAAAGAAGAACGCGCTAGAAAAACCGAAGGGGATCTAATTTCCAGTGAAGAAAAGGAGCCGAGGGCTTTATGGCAG
>CAYMTI010000092.1:0-5932 GCA_964393315.1 uncultured Planctomycetia bacterium | reverse complement strand
AAAAAGCATATCCGGAAGGATTTCTTTAATTAGAGCCAAAGGCGTATCCTCCTCTAATAACGTAACATAGTCTACAGATTCAAGAGCAGCCAGGACTTCCATTCTGGCTGACTGGGAATTTACGGGACGTCCTTCGCCTTTCAACCGCCTGACAGAAATATCGCTGTTCACGCCTACCACAAGAATACCGCATTTTTCTCCTGCCATTTCCAGGTATCTTACATGCCCGGCGTGTATAATATCGAAACATCCGTTGGTAAACCCCATCTTCATCCCTTTATCCCGAAACTCTTTGATCTTTAGGAGAAGCGCTTCTCTGGATATGATCTTATCTTTTATCATCGCAAAAAGCTTCCTCTACTATCTTACAAACAGCGTGAATTATAGTAATATGTACTTCCTGTATGCGGGCTGTAACTTTCTCGTCCACGATTATTGAAATATCCGATATCCCGGCAAGAGTTCCTCCGTCCTTACCCGTCAGGGATATGACCCTCATCTTACCTTCCCGGGCCTTATTTGCGGCGGTTATAATATTCTCCGATTCGCCGCTGGTAGAAATAGCGATAACTACATCTCCCTTGTTCCCGAGGGATTCAATTTGTCTGGAAAACACTTTTCCAAAATCATAATCATTTGCCGCCGCCGTCAAAATAGAAGTATCCGTTGTTAAAGCTATACAGGGCAGGGCTTTTCTTTCTTTCTCGAACCTTACTTGCATTTCCGCCGCCAGATGCTGGCTATCCGCCGCGCTTCCTCCATTACCGAACACTATAAGCTTATTCCCGCGGCTGAAGCAATCGATTATCTCTGAAGCGGCCTCGGAAACTTTCTTTATCCTTTCCACATCAGAGAGAAATCTTTTTTTTGTTTCACAGCTCTCGATGAGAATATCCTTTATCTTCGCGTTAAAAGTCCCCATGTTGTAAACTCCTATTGACCTTCCCGGCAGGGAATATCCGGAATAACCGTTTCATTTTCCGGAGCATTCCCCTCTTCGGGAATTCCTGATCTGATTATCTTGCTTATATGTATCTTCATCTTGATGTTTTCTTCAACTCCCAGCATCGTCTGGACCTTGTTCTTAACCTCCAGCTGTATCTGCTCCGTTATCTCTGGAATGTTCATCCCGGAAACCACGGAAACCGCGGTTGTTATATCTATGCCTTTCTTGCTTATCCCTACCCTCGATTTAACATCCTTTATTCCGGGAACGTTTTTAGCTATTTTCTGAATATAATCCTCTACTGCGGATAGAGAGACCGAAACTTCGCCGTCAGGATTCTGAAAAGCCACTATTCTGTTCTTTTTGAGTTTTTTTTCAAGCCTATGCGGCGCGGTTATCCCTAATAATACGATAAATAAACCGAAGACAACTACCACCGACTGTCCGATTATGTCCGAAAGCACAAAATTCAATGCAGTATTCACATATTCTGACGGAAAAACAGTATTAATCCCCGTCAGTATTAGAAATAAACCGCTGAGGGTCATGATCACCGTAAAGATCAAAACGAAAATCCTTTTAATAAAATTCATATCCCCTCCTTATTGAATGGATCAAGTCCGATAAAAATACTACTTATCGTCTTTTTTTGAGAAGTGTTTCTCAACAAAATCCGTGGAAAAATCGCCTTTTTTAAAACTGAGGTTGTCCAGAACTTTTTTATGAAAATCGACCGTGGTCTTAATCGGGCTTATCAAGAATTCTTCTAACGCCCTGCGCATTATATTTATAGCGTCATTTCGATCTGTCCCATAAGCAATAACCTTAGCGATCATAGAGTCATAAAACGGTGGGATCTGATACCCCGAATAAACATGTGTATCCACTCTTATCCCGGGTCCTCCAGGAAGGCTTAAAGCTTCTATCTTGCCTGGGCATGGCTGGAAATTATTGTCCGGGTCCTCCGCGTTTATACGGCATTCTATAGCCGCTCCGGAAATCTTGATATCTTCTTGCTTATACAAAAGCTTATCTCCTGCAGCAACTTTTATCTGTTCTTTTATCAGATCCAATCCGGTTATCATCTCTGTAACGGGATGTTCCACCTGTATACGGGTATTCATTTCCATAAAATAAAAATCATTACCGTCAACAAGGAACTCAATAGTTCCGGCACCAACGTAATCCGCGGCTTTGGCCGCTTTTACCGCGACCTCCCCCATCTCCCTACGCATATTCTCAGTAAGAAAAACCGAAGGCGCTTCTTCAATAAGCTTTTGATGTCTTCGCTGAATAGTACAATCTCTCTCCCACAAATGTACGACGTTACCCTTACCGTCAGCCATTATCTGAAATTCGATATGCCTGGGTGCCTCGATATATTTCTCCATATAAACGCTGGAATTACCAAAAGACGATTCGGCTTCACTTTGCGCAGTCAACATACCATTTATCAAACTTACATCGTTATGGCATACCCTCATTCCTTTGCCGCCACCTCCAGCAGAAGCTTTTATAATAATCGGGTAGCCTATTTTCTTAGCCGCTTCGAGCGCGTCTTCCTTAGAGTTAAGTACATTATCACTTCCTGGAGTCACCGGAACACCCGCTTTTTTCATTGTATCTTTAGCGGCCATTTTATCCCCCATCAACCTTATATTTTCAGGGGTCGGACCTATGAACTTTATCTTGCAGGATTCGCATATTTCCGCGAAATGAGCATCTTCGGCCAGGAACCCATATCCTGGATGAATAGCTTCGACATCGGTTATCTCTGCAGCGCTTATAAGCGCGGGAATGTTTATATACCTATCCGCGGGAAGAGCTTTTCCGATACAAACGGCCTCATCGGCCAAACGTACATGAAGCCCCGTAGCGTCCGCTTCTGAATAAACAGCTACCGTTTTCACCCCAAGCTCACGGCATGCCCTTATTATTCGAACAGCTATTTCCCCTCTATTGGCTATAAGTATACTGGAAAACATTAAAGCACCTTTGATTTATATTATTCCACACGAAACAAGACCTGTCCAAACTCGACAGGTTCCGCGTTCTCAACACATATCTCTGTTATTTTACCGCTGCATTCGGACTTAACCTCATTCATAAGTTTCATGGCTTCGATTATGCATAGAACATCACCTTTATTTACAATATCCCCGACCTCGACAAAAGGCGGCTCTTCAGGTGAAGGTGCTCTGTAAAAGGTGCCCACCATCGGAGTTTTTACTTCTTTTCCGGTCTTTACCGGTTCCGGGGCCGCCGCAGGCTGTCCCTGAACAACCGAATGAGCCGCAGGCAAAACAACCTGTTCTACCCTGCCTCCGGATCCTTTAACAAGCTTAATTTTCATGCCTTCCTGTTCGACCTCAAGTTCTGTAAGTCCGTTCTCCGACATCAATTCAATAAGTTCTTTGATTTTTTTAGTATTCATACTACTCCCTTTTTAAAGGTATTTCAGGCTCTCTCGATATATTCCCCGGTACGAGTGTCAACTTTTATCTTCTGCCCCTGATTAACGAATAAAGGAACCTTGACTACCTTGCCGGTCTCTAACGTAGCGGGTTTTGTCGCCCCGCTCACAGTATCCCCCTTAAGCCCCGGTTCCGTCTCTACTACTTCAAGAACAACATGTATAGGCGGCTCTACCGTCAACAATTTTCCATCACAGAATTTTACGACTACTATCATATTTTCTTTTAAATAGTCTATCTTTTCTCCGATCTTATCCTGCGCGACATGAATCTGCTCGTAAGTCTCTTCATCCATAAGACACAATCCCATATCATCTTTATAGAGATACTGCATCTGCTTATGCTCGGTATATGCCTCCTGGAAAGTTTCATCTGGTCTGAGAGTCTCACTTATTGTGGACCCGGTCATAACATTCTTAAGTTTAGTCCTTATGAAAGAACCCCCCATACCCGGCTTATTGTGTTGAGCCTCCAAAACCTCATGAAGCTGTCCATTATATGTGATCACATTCCCCTGTCTAAGATCTCCCGCTCTTACCATTTTGTCAACACCTTACACCCTTTCTCTGTCACCAGAACCATGTCTTCATGCCTGACACCCCCGAGACCTATCTTATATAATCCGGGTTCAACGGTCACTACCATTCCTTTTTCAAAGGTCTTCTTTGTATCTGTCCTCAAAAATGGCGCTTCATGAACCTCCAAACCCACTCCGTGACCCAGACCGTGAAGTACATACTGGCTGACATTTTTTTTAGTAAAGAACTGATTTATTTCTTTGAGAACTTCGCTTATTCTTACCCCTGGAGCTATCATATCTATCGCTTTTCTCTGAACATCTAGGACAATATCCCTGAATTGCCCGATTTGACGGTCTATTCTACCTTTGTACAATGTTCTTGTCAAGTCCGAACAATATCCTTTATATACTATCCCGAAATCAACAAGTAAATGATCATTCGATTTTAATTTGCGACGTGACGATATCGCATGCGGGAAAGCACTTCCGGGACCCGCAGCGGCTATCGTTTCAAAAGAGTTCTTATATCCCCTTAAATGAACCGCAGCGTCAACAAGAAAGGCTATTTCAATCTCTGTCATCCCTTTTTTTATTTTTTTACTGACCTCATTCCATATATCAACAGTTTCCCTTGCCGCTTTAGACATGATACGAACCTCTTGTTCACTTTTTATTTCCCTTACTTCCCTTATAATAGAACTTACCTGCTTCCCCCGATTTTCGGTCAACATACGAACATCGGATAATTCACGGCAAAGAATCCTGTAGGATGAAACCTTAAGGGTATCCGGATCGTATCCCAGAATTTTTACATTTGCGTTTTTTAAAACTTCTTTTATGGACGGTACCTTTGACCTCTCGGCATTAACGATCTTAACAATCCCGCTTTTAAGTATCTCTACGGCCTGGTCAAAATTCATGCTGTCGATGATCAAGACCGGATCCCCGGATCTTATGATGATAAGTACAGCGCCCTCAAAATAAAAACCGCAAAAAAAATATATAGACGCACGGTCAACAAGCATTAAAGCGTCTAAGCCGAGTTCTTCTATCTTTTTTGAAATGGATCTGACTATCCGTAGCAAAGAAAGGTCTTTATTCCTCATTCATCAACCTCATCAACGCCTGTACTCCAAGAATATAACTATTTTTCCCGAATCCGCTTATCTGCCCAGTAACTACAGGAGCGATAAGCGACTTATGGCGGAATTCTTCTCTGGCATATATATTTGATAAATGTACCTCTATCACCGGTATCTCTTTTGCCCTCAACGCGTCATGAATAGCTACACTTGTATGAGTATATGCCGCCGGATTTATTAAAATACCTCCGGCATTTGTGGAATTTATCTTATCTACGATATCCCCTTCATGATTAGACTGGAAGAACTCTATATCAAATACTGTGCCTTTTACTTTTTCCTCTATAGCGGAATTGATAAGGTCGATAGTGTCTTCCCCGTAAATATTGTTCTCTCTTTTCCCCAGAAGATCCAGATTAGGACCGTGTATGGTTAATATCTTATATGACATTTACCCTCCTTTCGAATACCGAGTATCGAACTGGTAACAGATTATACGGTATAGATATCTAATTTGAATAACAAATTCGGAACTGGATTCCCCTTTTATTCCGCATTTTACATTCAGGATTTTACTTGTCGGCCGCTTCTTCGCCCAACATAACGGGAATAGCATCTTTAACGGGATATTTCCTACCGCAACAAAGACAAATTATACTGTTTTCCTTTTCTTTCACACGCCCTTTGCAAACTGGACATATCAAGATATCAATCAATCTATTACTAACCGTCATGATATCCCCTACCCTTCCATTCCTTCACTTTCTTTAGCGACCTTGAGAACTCCCAATCCGTTCAGCAGACATATTATCCCGCCGACTACGCTTATCATAAGAAAACCAAATAAAAGTAATATGCTGGCGGCAAAAGAAGCCTCTTTTCCTACTATAGGCATAATAAGAGCCACTAT
>CAYMTI010000091.1:0-5951 GCA_964393315.1 uncultured Planctomycetia bacterium | reverse complement strand
CATTGTGGTAAACCTATATACGATGATGATGCCTTGTTGTGTCTTTACTGCGGAGAATCTCTTGACCGGGACATTGGAACTCTGGGAAAAATTCGCTATTCTGTTCATTGGTCAGTTTTTATTTTTTTGATCTTATTAGTAGTGTTGATCTTGCTGATATTTTTTTTCAGATAATCTGGGGGTTAAATCATTATGAAACGTTTTGTTTTTTTTATGATCTTTTTTTTATTAACCGCGGGAATCTGTTTTGCTAAATATGCCGATCTCGCGGGCAGCTGGTATACATCGGACAGCAGCGAGTTACGTAAAGAACTGACTAAATATCTAACGGAAACAAAAGTACCTAAGATAAAAGGGGATGTCATCGGGGTCATCTCTCCTCACGCTGGTTTCAGATATTCTGGTTCTGTGGCGGCTTATTCTTACAACATTTTAAAACAGAAAAAACCTTCTTTGGTCATATTAATAGGCTTCTCGCATAAGAAATTATATCCCGGTAAAGTCGCGGCGATCACTGACGAATATTTTTCTACCCCTCTTGGCAGGATAAAGATCGATACCTCTTTTACGGAAAGCCTGATGAAAGATAACGAGGATTTAATAATAAAATC
Organism: uncultured Planctomycetia bacterium; assembly: GCA_964393315.1. Lineage (GTDB taxonomy): Bacteria > Omnitrophota > Gorgyraeia > Tantalellales > Tantalellaceae > CAYMTI01. The sequence continues at coordinate 5,340 of CAYMTI010000091.1, read as the reverse complement.
ACCGGATATATTCTCCTCTGAAAACGCCATAGAAATGCAGATCCCCTTTATACAATTAACAGCTCCTGACGCTAAGCTTGTGGCTCTTGCTCTTTGTGATCAAAGAAAAAGTAATTGTGACAAATTATCTGAGATCTTATTTGAAAAGTTAAAAACACGGTCCGATTATATTCTTATCTCCAGTTCGGATATGTGTCATTATTTAACTTACAATAACGCCCGGATAAGAGATTCCCATACTATCGATATAATAAAGGATTTCGACTCTACCGCTTTTTATATGGCCGGGATCAAAGAAAAACGCCCGGACAATTTGATGTGCGGTTACGGAGCCACATACACTCTTATGAAACTCTCAAAGAAACTGGGCGCGAATGCTGTTGAAATACTAAAATACTCCAACTCGGGAGACACCGCGGGGAACAAGGACCGGGTGGTAGGATATTTAAGCGCCGCATTCGTAAATACTGCTTCCGGAACAAACGATAAAATCACAATGGAACAAGCGAAAACAAAAAATCCGTCACAAAAAGAGGAGGATCACATGCTGAATGAACAGCAGAAAAAAGAACTTCTGGATATCGCACGATCCACGATAAAATATTATCTTGAGACGGGTAAAAAACTTGAACCGAACATATCCGATCCTTTACTGAAAGAGAACATGGGAGCTTTTGTCACTCTCCATAAAAATGGGAACCTCAGAGGCTGTATCGGCCATATGGCTGCGACAGAACCTCTTTATGAAACTGTAAGAGACATGGCTATCGCAGCAAGTACACATGATCCGCGATTCACTCCGTTGAAAATTAACGAATTGAATGAAGTAGACCTGGAGATCTCTGTACTTACACCTATGAGTAAAGTCGAGAGCTATAAAGATATAAACATACCGGGAGATGGAGTGATGGTTCAAAAAGGGTTCAGAAGCGGCGTTTATCTGCCGCAGGTAGCAAATGAGACAGGCTGGACAAGAGAAGAATTCATGAACAGTTTATGCTCGCATAAAGCCGGTATACCCATAAATGACTGGAAAACAGGAAAGTGTGATATCTATATTTTTTCAGCCGAAGTTTTCGGAGAAGATAAACCCCGGGAGAAAAATTGATATGAGCCGCTTTTTCGTGTCTCCTGAAAAGGTAAAAAAAGATAAGATAATTGTGGACGGCAGCGAAGCGCATCATATACTTACGGTAATGCGCCTTAAAGAAAATGACCCGGTAGTAGTTTTTGATGGTACAGGCAAACAATACGAAGGGTTTATAAGTTCCTCAGACAGAAAAAAAAAGACCCTTGTTATCGAAGTGATAAAAACAGAAAAACCCTTAGCGAACACTCTTCCAGAAATTACCCTGGCACAAGCCATTCCTAAAAAAGATAAAATGAAGTATATTCTTGAAAAATCAACAGAACTCGGGATCTCGGCCATTATACCGATTATAACCGAAAGAACTATAGTCCGGCCTGAAGGCTTTTCTACCCAAAAAATACAGCGCTGGAAGAGAATAGTAACCTCGGCATCGAAGCAATGCGGAAGAGTATCCGTTCCCGAGATCCAAAATCCAGCTTATCTTAAAGATATCATAAATAACGTCAGCGAATATGACATGTGTATAGTCGCTTCACTACACGGAAAAACCGTACCGTTAAAAAATGTCTTTGAAAATACCAAACCAAGAAGAATCCTTGTTTTTATAGGTCCTGAAGGCGGGTTCACCCCCGATGAAGTAAAACTATGTAATGATAATTTTAAATTCGTTTCCCTGGGAAAAAATGTCTTGAAAAGCGATACCGCGGGACTGTTTGTCCTCTCCGCCGTCAATTATGAGTATTCATGAACATTTTTTCAGGGCAGTATCCCTTTTTAATCTAAATTAAAACGCTAAAAAAATATGTCCATTAAATCTTTCGCTATAAAAAGTTTTGGCTGCAAAGTCAATCAATACGAAGAACAGGTTCTTAGAGAAAATCTGCTCAAAAATGGATTAAAGGAGGAAAATATTGAAAAAGCCTGTTAAGTTATTATCAATTCCTGCACCGTGACCGGACAAGCTGATAAAAAAACCATACAGTTCATAAAAAAGATCAAACGTATTAATCCCACAGTCAAAACCGTACTTACAGGGTGCCTAGCGGTTCTTGAGGAAGATATAAACAGAATGATGATAAAAAGTGAAATAGATCTTGTAATACCCAACCCTAATAAAATGCTTATCCCGGCTTTATTAGCAGATTAAAAAGACGCAGCTCCCACTGCTGATTTTGTAGCGGGAATATCAGAGCTTGATTCACACACAAGGGCATTTGTTAAGATCCAGGATGGATGTGATCAAAGTTGCGCATATTGTAAAGTCACTATAGTCCGGGGGCCATCTAGATCCAGAGGGGTCGAGCCCATTGTTAATGAGGTCAGAACACTATTAAAAAATGGATATAAAGAAATTGTTCTTACCGGAATCTGTATAGGCCTCTGGAAAGGGCCCCAGGGGGAAGACCTGGCGGATCTCTTGAAACGATTAATAAGCTTACCGGGAAAGTTCAGAATAAGGCTAAGTTCCATAGAACCTAATCATATTGTGAGTAAATTGATCCTACTTATGTCTTCCAGCGAAAAGATCTGCAAACATCTGCATATCCCTTTGCAAAGCGGCAGTGATAAAATACTCAACTTGATGGGAAGAAAATACAATATTTCCTATTTCAAAAAGATCATAGAATCAATACGGTCCAAGATCTTTCCTGTGGGCATTTCTCTAGATATCATTGCGGGATTCCCGGGTGAGAACGAAACAGATTTCACTGATACTCTTGAATTCATAAAAGATATATATCCATCCCGGCTGCATGTTTTCAGATATAGCGATAGACCGGGGACAAGATCTTTTCTTTTTAAGGAAAAAATACCGGTTAATATTGCTAAAAAAAGGGTCAAGACGATCATCTCTCTGGGACATGAAATGCAGAAAGACTTCCATAAAAATTTCATAGGAAAACAAGTGGAAATACTCGTAGAAGAACACAAAGACCTTTATTTTAAGGGCTATTCCAGTGAATATTCCCGGGTTAAGTTTTACTCCCATGAAACAAAAGTAGGGGAACTCGTAAAATACATACCTCAAAATTTCGATGAAAATGAAATTTGCCTTTTTTGACGTTTATAAAATTAAATTCTTATGAATAAATATGTTATGAAAATAATTTTATTTCGTTTTTTATACGCTATGTTAGTATTTTATAAATTTAGAATTAAATTTTGCATATTTTCCCTACTTACTTTGACATCGAATTTTTTATATGATATACTCTTTTTTCATCATAAAAGGGATAATTTTGCTCACAATGATATCAGAATTGAACTGGCTAGACATAATTTTCCTAATTCTTTTACTGGGAATGATTTATAAAGGGGTACGTTCAGGTGTAGCTGGACAAATCATACCGCTGTTGGGAACTTTTGCCCTGTTATTCCTGTCTATAAGATATTATAAGAGTTCTTCCGAAGCTGTTTTTGGTTCAATGCTTCAGGACTGGTCAAAACCTGTGTCTTTTTTCGTTATCGGTTCACTGGTTCTGTTCATTGCAAAGATCATAGAAAAGCTCTTCACTTTCAAACCTTCGGAAGATATGGCGGTAATAGAACGTTTGGGAGGCATTATCCTGGCGGTTTTAAGAACCGTGATAATATGTGGGGCAGTAAGCCTAGGGCTTCTATTGATACCAATCAACGGGGTGAATACCGCAGTAACTCAAGATTCAAAATTAGCTCCTTACCTGGCTAACATAGATATGAATATTTACAGTGCCATCACGGGGATAATAAATAATAATGAAACAAATGAAAACCCGGATATTTTAAAATATTTTTCAGGTAAAATGCCTGATCTGTCGTCTAAAACTAGCGGGGATAATAATGAAACTTAAAGATCTTTCCGCTCTAGCCATCAAAAAAGCTTTGAAAGATGATATGCGGACAAAACAGGAAATACTGACTAACCTAGAAAAAACAAAAGGGCAGTATTCAAACCTGAAAGGTATCGATAAAGCCTTTTTCGATAAAGAAAACCTTTTACACCCTTATTCAGATACCCGTATACTTAACGGTAACGGATCTGAAGAAGTGAAAAATATTATGGTCGGGATAGATATCGATGTGGGAGAACTATTGCTGGCTGACCGTCTGAATGAACAAGGGCAAGATATAGACCTTGTCATATCTCATCATCCATCCGGTAATGCTTTTGCTCAGCTACATAAAGTTATGTACCTGCAACCTGCAATATGGTCAAAATACGGATTAAGTGAAGAAATCGCTCATGGCATAATCAAAGAGAGAATAGCGGAAGTCGCAAGAAATATAGCCCCTCTGAACCACACCCGTACCGTGGATGCGGCAAGGTTGCTGGGCATACCTTTTATGTGCATTCACACTGCAGCTGACAATTGTGTCGTAAGGTTTCTTCAAACCAAGTTCGATCAGGAAAAACCAAAAAAACTTAAAAATATTATAACTATACTTAAACGTATGCCTGAGTACAAAGACGCGGTCAAAAACAGCACTGGTCCCGCTATTCTAATAGGAAAAAACGATACCCCTGCCGGTAAGATATTCGTTGATATGACAGGAGGTGCTTCTGGGCCGAATAAAATGTTCTCCCGATTATCCCAGGCCGGAGTAAATACAATCGTAGGGATGCATTGCAAGGAAAGTGCCAGAAAAACAGCCAGTTCTGAATTTATAAATTATGTTGTCGCCGGACATACCGCCAGTGACAATCTTGGATTAAATCTTCTGTTTGATGAAATAGAGAAAAAAGAACCTTTGAATTTCATCGAATGTTCAGGCTTTAAACGTTTCAGGAGAAAATAACTACTATGTCAAAAATACCGCAGGAAATAATAGACCAAATCCTGGATAGAGTGGATATTGTGGAAATAATTTCAGAATATATCCCGCTTAAAAGGGCAGGACGTAATTACAAAGCTCCTTGTCCCTTTCACGAAGAAAAAACGCCTTCTTTTGTCGTTAGTCCTGATAAACAGATCTACCATTGTTTTGGATGCGGAGCGGGAGGGAACGCTCTGGGATTCGTTATGCAATATGAACACATGGAATTTCGTGAAACAATAGAAAAATTTGCACAAAGAGCAGGCATCGACCTTCCCAGGGATAAAAAATATGATGCCAAAAAAGCTTCTTTAACAGAAAACCTTTATAAACTCAACCAACTGGCCGAAAGATATTATCACCAAACTCTTAAAAGCAATAAAGGGAAAGAAGCCTATGAATACCTTCGCTCAAGAGGCGTTTCAACCGAAATAATAGATAAATTTGCACTGGGA
>CAYMTI010000090.1:0-5986 GCA_964393315.1 uncultured Planctomycetia bacterium | reverse complement strand
AACGACGCCTGCGGTCAATCGTCAAACTGCCAAGTGCAAAACAAAGAGCGATAATCAGTCAACTAAAAATAAATCTCGCAAAATAGCATAAAGAAAATCACGCCTTATTCATACTGTATTTTCTTTTTGTCAAATACTCCCCTAATACGATCGAGCTTATAATAACTAACGGCAACGAGACCAATAACCGTACAAGAGTAAACTTTACTCCCATAAAAGACGCTTCAAATACTGTCATAGGCACCCTTGTAATAGCAGAGGCTCCGAGAAACGTAAAAATAACACTTAACTTGGCCCCTTTGTTGTATAAGGCGTGTGCTATAGGCAAAGCCACATACAAACCCCCAACCATAGTACCGGCAAAAAGTATAACCCAGAAATACCCTTTTATGCCCGATTCATCACCCAAATGCTTTTCAACCGTTTCTTTTTTAACCCACACATCAAACAATCCGATAAGAATAAACGCAAACGGCAACACCTTAAACATATCCATAGCAAAATACAGAAAGTTTCTCCCGATCTCTTTGCCCGGAGCAAATCCAGAAGAAAACGAAACAACCAAGAACAAGAAATAGGCAATGATCGCAATATTTTTTATAGCGTTCCCTTTTTTCATCAAAAAATCTCCCCAAAAGAAATACCGGTCACCAATGCCACAAGCAGTGCTATCCCAAAGCTGATGATATTTCGCATAACAGTCACCTTTAACCCGAAATATTTTTTCTCAATAGGATAAGTGAGAATACCGACCATCATTAAGGTGGTAGTAAAAGCGGATAAAACCATATACAAAACGCCTTTATTCAATAATATTCCACACAAAGGAAAAGCTATAAACCCGGGGACAATAGCAACAGAGCCTATCAAAGAAGCAAAAAAAACACTGCGTATGAGATCATGCCCGCCGAGATAATTTAAAAGTGACTTATCAGGAAAAACAAAAAGTGCTATCGAAACAAGTATAAGCATAATTAAAAAAGCGGGCAGAATAGCACAGAATTTTTTAACTGCTATTTTTAACGCCATGAGTGTTTTATCCCGACTCGCAATACATGAGATTAAAATCATCACTCCTGTTATGCCGTATAAACACAGTATCCTCAAAACGTAACCACCTTGTCGCTTTCTTTTACGATGTCATACATATCTTTCATAGTTGAGATAGGACACATTTCAGAGCCTTCCTGCTCTCTCGACTTAATACAACTCCCGCAAGCATAAATTGTACCGCCTGCCTGCATAAGTTTTTCCGCCTGATCAACGGTGTTAAACTTCTCCGTGCTAACCTTCTGATACTCAACACCTTTCCCCATGAAAAACACTTTTACTTCGTCGCCTTGCCCAATGGCAAAATTGCCATACCTTAAAGCGTTCCAGCACGTTTCAGCGTCATTACTTGAAATAACAATACCTATCTTCATTATGTCGTCTCCTTTTAAAATTACTTCGTCACAATAAATGTCGCAGTAGTTATTTCTTACCCTTAAGCAGTTTTTTATCCTGCGGGGCTTTCAGATAGTTCTTCTTACTGGCGACTTTTCTACCGCTTTTCTTTTCTAAATCCCTGCGGGCTTTTCCGGCAACGCTTCCGCCTTGCCTTGCGGATTCCCGATTTTCTAACATCCCTTGAGCGTTTTTATTGCGGGCGATCTCTGTTGTTGAGGCTTCGCCAAGCATGGAGAAGATAAGCTCCAAATCATTCATATGATCCCGCAAATTCTCGCGCTTTAGCTTTTTATACTTCTTGTATTCCGATGGCGTCATATCAAAAGTCGCTTTGGATATTTCAGCGGTTAGAATAGCGTAATCCTTCTGATCCTCTATACCTCGTTTCTGCCATTCGTCCGTTAATTCCTCACGGATGGCAATACCCCGCATACGTTTCTCAATCCAAGCGTCTGAATAGCCTTTTGCCTTATACAACGCCCTTGTGCGTTTAGTGGCAAGCTCGGGATCTTCAATTTCCTTGATCCTCTCATATCCAACCCTTGCCAGCCAACGCTTGAAAGGCTCGGCTTTGGGTGAGGGGATTGACTGAATTATACGGAAAATACCCTCCGTATTAGCACAGTCCGTTTGACGCATTTTTCCATCAGGAGCCTCTAACTTCAACTGTCGACAATTTGTCGACAGTTCAACTTCGCTCTCGCTTTTTTCTCTAATCTTCATTTTATACCAATAATCACGAGGATTATCACTATCCGTTAAAGCTCCAACAACATCAATCACCGAAAACCACCATTCATCATTATGGATTAACCTTCTTATCTGCTTACCTTTAAAAACAGCTAACTTGTGAACCGTTTCTATTTCTTTTGATTCGATCTTCTTCTTTTTTGGCATATTACACCTCTTTATCTACTAAAGCTCTAATTCCTTCCAATCACTCCAGTCATTCCGCAAGGTCTTTTCCCAGTCATAAGTCGCTTGTTGATTGATAAGCCATTCATTATTAACTTGAATGGCAATCCCGCCGAGTAACTTCTTTTCTGGATTTTCTTTAATATATTTCTGTAAGGCTTCGGACTTTGCTTTTGTGTAACTGCTTCCATCCTGATCGCCTTTGTCTTTTGTTTCGAATATTCCGATATGCCCATCCGTAAACTGAACCAAATAATCGGGATAAAACGTATGTAAAACACCTTTGGGATAAAAGTATTTAATCCCAAAGTAGTCTTTCTTATTCTCGCCGTTTTTCCACCACCAGACTATATTCTTTTCGTTAGCCTCTAAAAACTTCTCAAACTCACACTCAGGGCTTGATCTGTCGGCGTTAAGATAACACGGCTCATACACATACTTTTTCACCTTTACCTTTTCATCAGAATGCTCATTATAAAAACTTTCTCTCGGCACTTCCAAATCATAAAACTGCTCGTTTTCTTCTGAACGCTTTAAAATCTCTTATTCCCGGACACTTTTATATTCTTCGATAGCTTTAGATAAAATACGCTCAAACAAAGCCCTGTTACCGTTATGAACGAATATTTTCTGAACCATCATAGCTTCTTCATCCCATTCACGAGAACCAAGATACTTTTGAAACCAAACATAAATCGTTGTTTTCACCTTAGGCACAGACCGCTTAACATTACGAAAAGACCCTAGATTATTCTTTATGACCTGCTCAAAGAGTGCCTGTAAATCATTTCCTGCTATCTGCAAACGTGCCTTTTGCTCGGAGTCAATTATTCCGATAACATCATCAAGCGACTTGCCCTCAATCTTTGCGTCCTGTATAATTTCCTGCTCATACTTTTTGAGGTCTATGACAATACCTTTTTTCTCAAGCAATTTTTTATTCTCTCCAAAAAACTCACGCTTCTTTATGCCAAATTCCGCACAAGCTATCTTATCAAACACAGGATCAAAACTCGCCCCAATATCGCCGTAATCAGCCCTTGAGCGATAATAAGACAGTAGTTTAATATCCTTATAGCAATCCCTACGGACACCTTTTAAATGCTTGATAATATTCGGATTGTATTCTTCACGCTTAACATGAATACTCTGGACGTTTGTATAAATGTACCCGATATTCAACGGCTCACTGGCATAGTGCCTAAGCTCGGGCATTCTTAAAATACGCCCGACTGTTTGAATTTCAAAGGTCTCACTATGCGATTCCCGAAATTTAACCAGAATATGAGCCCTCGGGCAATCCCAGCCGGTATCAATCGCCTGTTTAAAAACAAGGTACTCAATCTCATTATCCGGCTCAGCCACCCAGTCAAGAGTATCTGACTTCTGCTCAGCAAGCCAAATGGCAAGTTTCCTATTCTTTTCAGTAATATTTTTCTTAGAAAGAAACTTCTTAACCGCTTCCATCTTGTCTTTCCCGGCTTCGGCAGTCGGTATCTGAATAAGCACAAGCGGATTGATATTTGAACCTTCGGCTTGAAACATTTTTTTAAGCTCTAACCGCTTCTGATAAGCTGACTCAAGGACTACTTCCTGCGAGTCGCTTTCATCCTTAGCAATCTTGTCTATTTTCTCGTTGATGATAAGCTCTTTCTTGATTATTCCCGCTTCAATAACATCTTTCGGCTCAACAAACACATAGCCCGCTGTATGCCTTGCCAAATCTTTTGGATCAGGATTGATTTTCGGAGTCGCACTCATCTCAAGGATAACATCGGCGTTTATCTCATCCCGAAGCTCGTTTGTCCTCTCGGCAGTCGCCCCGATATGGCTTTCATCAATAACAAGGATTATCTTTCGTTGTTCTCGTGTTTTGGAAAGAACATCACGGAAGTTTATCTTCTCGCCATCTTTCATTAAAACATTCTTCCAGTCGCCGGTAGAGCGGTCTTTTGAACGGAGCTTTTCCCAGTTCACAACAACCACTTCATTTTTAACGATCCGCTCACGCCCGCCGGTAAATTCTTCCTCAACAAGCGACACCCGGGGAGCCCCGCCGAATATCTTCTCTAAGCTGTGTTTGCTCTGCAAATGAAGGTCACCTTTGCCAACCGTGACCCAGACAAAACACATATCCTCATCAGGAAGCTCTTTTATAAGTTCCTCGATGAATTTCGCCGTCATAATGGTCTTACCGCTTCCGGTAGGGGCTTGAAATACACAGACCTTTTTCATGCCGTCTTTAGCCAATAATTCCTTAACCGTTGCGGTAAGCTGATCAACCGCTGTTTCCTGATATTGTTTTAACTCAATATTCATAAATGCCCTCGTATATGTCTAAAATCTTCTGCGGGATCGGCTCAAGCGAAACGCCTTTCCAATCCCGGAAGTCCTTTTTATCAAGCCCCAGAGGATCGAGGGTAAAGCAGTATAAAATCTTTTTGCCTTTTATCTTGTCGAGGTCTTTCTTGAGTGATTTTAATTCGGCTCGCTCAAGGGAATAATATACCCCCATAATGCGGTCGTCATGCTGGAAGATACGGTAATCATCCGTCTTTTTAACCTCGTCAAAAATCCCTTCACGCAGACAAAGCATTTCTGTGCATTCCCGGGTAATGCGGACTTTGAGACTGTCTTTACTGATTGAGCGTTTTACAAAAGAAGTTTTGAAATATTTCAAATCCGCTTTAATGCCTGTTATATCGGGATAATCTTTATGCCCTTTAATGACGCTTTTAATGCGTGGATGACATACTTCCTGGGCTATTCCATTTTCATTATTTGTGCAAAGAATAAATTTTCGATTGCCTTGATCTTCTTTGTTAAGCATAAGAACAGCGTGCCCTGTCGTCCCAGACCCGGCAAAAAAATCCAAAACTAATGATTCTTTTCTTTCGTATAAAATAGGGGCAATACAGTCAAATGTATTATAAACAGACTTAGGAAAATCAAAATGCGTATCAGGCACTAAAGCATGAACTAATTTTGTTCCGTATTCATTCGAGTCATATTTACTATCTTGCCAAACCGTTCTAACTGTCCCATAGTCTTTACCAATTTCAATCTCAAAACCAGTGCGTGTTTTTTTTGCTCTTAAAATATGTTGTATCTGCTCCACGCTTTGGCGTGCATATCGCCATTTTCTTTCTATGCCTTTACGATCTATCGGATAAACAAGAAACTTATTCTTTTCCTTAACCGTTTGACTTGCCGGATGTAACTTCTGGTCAAGAACATCTCCAAAACCAACAATCTTTTCATCCTGAACAATAATCGGATAAAAACAATTCCGGGCGTCTGTCCTTAATGACTCTCCGCCGTTGTCTCTTAAATTACGCCAGCTAACATCACTCTCACTGATTTTTCGATGACCAATAACTTTTAAGTTTTTGGGAGATACAAAAAAGGCAAATTCGTTTGTATAAGAAAAGTTTCTGCCTTGAACACCTCGCGGATTATGGATAATCGTAATGCAATGTATCTCGCAATTACCAAATATTTCTTCAAGCAATAAGCCTAACCGATTAAGCTCGTTTTCATCTATCGCACAGATCAGGACGCCATCCTCTCCATTAGACTATATATGTCTAAATATTGTATAATTATTGTGTTCCAAAAACCC
>CAYMTI010000089.1:0-6011 GCA_964393315.1 uncultured Planctomycetia bacterium | reverse complement strand
ATTTAGACGGGAGATTTCTTTTGAAGGCTAAAAGCGGGTCTGAACACGCTAATGTGACACTTGAGTTCATGGACGGCAGTATTGTAGCTGTTTATGACGAAAAAGGAGAGATATTGTTCCAGGAGGACGATTATGCCGCCTGGAATGCCTATAAAAGGCTCTGGGATGATGGTGACCTGTACAAGATCATGTGCCTGTTCGGTCCCGAAGGAGCCAACCGTCTTTTATGCAGGTTTTTCAAAGAACTCAAGCCGAAAGATCTTATAAAATATACGTCTCATTTTCTTGATTCCCTTCCCCGCATGGAAAAGAAACGCATACGTGAAAGGAGCAAGTCTCTTGCCGGTGCCGGTGACCTTCTGGGAGCAATGGGTCAAATAAGGCTTTTCAGTGAAGAAAGGGCGCTTAAAGATAGGGAGATAGCGGTTGAAGAAATAAAAAAACTTGTCTATCCGAGGGTCGTTCGGGATTTCAGGTTTCTGGAAGTTATAAAAGCCGAAAGCGATAATCCCGAAATAAGCCCTTTTCTTAAAAAATGTTACAAAGCGGTTTATGATCATTATGAAAAGCTTAAAGGACTTGAGCTTTCCGGGGTACAGTCCGCTACAAAGCTCAAGTTTTACCAGAAGATAGGGATAAAGTTCATCCTCGACAAAAAAAAGGTTATTCTGGCCGATGAACCGGGCATAGGTAAGACTGTTCAGGCTCTGGTGGCCAGCATGAACGCTTATGGAGGCAAAGGCGCGCGGAAAGTCCTTATATTGTGTCCACAGATCGCCAAGACGGACATATGGGAACGGCAGATCAAAAAACATCTCAGGGGAGAGCAGGAAACTATTGTCATCAAAAAAAGAAAAACTCTCGATATTACCCGGCGGATGAAAGAGGCGAAGGAAGCGAAGTTCATCATCGTCAACTATGAACTCATAAGAGGGCCGGACGGTAAGTGTCTAAGAGATAAGATAAAGGCGCTTGGCGTTGATTTCATAATAGTGGATGAGGTCCACAGGATGAGGAATGATTCTCAGATAACGAAAGCGGTCGCGTCTTTTGAGGTTCCTTATAAGGTCGGGATGTCAGGTACCCCGCTTGTTGGCAGGGATACGGGGAAGCTTTTTAACCTTTTCTACTGGCTTTATCCGGAACGTTATCCGGACAGGCAGACATTTAACGCCGTGTTCAAAGGCAAAAACGGCTATAAAAAGCTACGGGATGAAATGAAGGCATTTGTGCTTCGAAGATATTTCAGCGATGTGCTTATGGAGATGCCGGGCCTGGATATCGAGATAAAGATAGTAGATATGCCGGATAAGCAGAAAGAACTTTACAAGGGAATAGAAGCCAGGGTATACGCTGAGGAAGATATTCCGGTCATATCACAACTCGCTCTTCTCAAACATGCCGCGATCAGTTCAGGACTTGTTCGGAAGATAACTATAACGGATATCAGCACCGGGGTAAAAAGAGAAGTCTTACCCGGGGCTCACAGGCTAGTGATAGGCGATGTGACGCACAGGATCGTATGGGGCGGTAATGGGACGGTGAAGGTGATCTCCCGGGGGAAAGATATGTCCGTGGAGGAACGGGAAATGTATCCCGGCGAGATAATGGAGTTCGCCGGGAAGAAGTATAAACTTGATATCGAAAAGCGGCGGCACAGTTCGGGCAAAATGAAAGAGTTGGATGCTATCGTGAGGTATGTTATTAATGAGAAAAAAGAGAAGATAGTGATTTTTTCCGGATCGGTAGATATGGTGAAAACGCTCGAAACACGTTATCGCAAACTGGGGTACGATGTCGAGTCGATGTACGGCAGCGTTAGTGAATCCCGGAGAGAAAAGATCATAGACGATTTTAATAATAAAAAAGGTCCGAGGATATTTGTGTGTACATACCAGACAGGAGGCGAGGCGATAGATCTTACGGGAGCTTGTACAGGACTTATAATCGACGAGCCCTGGACCGTTCAGGAACGCGATCAGATAATGCGTAGATTATACCGGCTCGGGCAAAAAAAAGAAGTCAAGATATACATACTCCAGTCCGCCGGGACAATAGACGAAAGGATAGACAGGCTTTTGATAGAGGGAAAACAGCTTCAGGATATGCTCCTTGATTCTCCTGATATTGAATATGACATCGAAGATACCGTGGAAACATTGAAACAGGTTTTTCTGGAACGTAAAGATGAAGCAAAAAAGAACGTTTCGGGGAAAGCCCCTTATGGAATTCTTTCGGAAAACTCAGATATTTGTTCCGTTTCTGTGGTTAAAGAGGGGCCGTTACGGGTAAGTTTCAGAAAAAAAGTTTTCAGCGCGCGTTTACAGAAAAATGATGGTGATATGGTCGAGTTGACGTCGTTTGAAGAACTCCTGCGGCAACGGAAAGAGCTTACGGCAACTTCCGTAGGTCTTCTCAGAAGGTTCTTTCTTCAGCGTTTTTCGGCGGAGGAAAATGAAAGCGTCGCGGTCAAAGAAAAGGTATTGTGGTGGATCTGCCGGGACATTTTAAAGGGGTTCGGGGATATAGATTACCATGGAAGGATAGAACCTGTAGTGCTTATGGGGTCTCGTGTCTTAAAAAACGTCATATACAATCCCGCTTGTGAAAAAGAGAAACTGTTAAATGAAATAGATAGCAGTTCCAGAGACCTTTATGATGAGACGATGTATTTTCTCGATACGGAGAATATTCTCAAGTTTTTTTCCATGATAGGGATGATACCCCAGACGTACTATTACAAAGGGAAACTGCTTAAATATTCTTCACCGATACGGATGGATTTTGAGCGTGGGGGAATAAGGTTTTACAACCGGAGGAAAGTGGAGAACATAGCTCCGGGATGGAAGCGTCTTGAAAAGGAGATATTCCAGGGGTATAAGGGTTTCAAACGGGATTCCGAAAGTGTAAGACCGCTTAAGAGATCCGAGGAGATACAGCTTGCCAGGCAGCTTGAGATCGGGAATATGGCGGCAGAGGAACCTCTTGTTGGGTCGCATCTGAAAGAGATCATGCCGGCGGCACGAAGAATAAAGCGTTATATGATAAGGCTCTTTGGAAAACCTCTCGCGGGTTCCATCGAGGAGGATGAACTGTGTGATATGGGGAGGGCCGCGCTCGTGGATCTAGTGAGGAGATATGCCGAGTTAGGAGCGTATGAAAGATATGACCTGAAAAGTTACCTTAAGAAACGCTTAAACCCCAGGATGTACAGTTATGGATACAAGAGGGTAGCGGAACTCAAGGAACTTACTGCCGATGCCGGGCTTTACAGGGACGACTCGCGCTCTGTAACCCTTGTCAGTCAGGAAAGTGTTAACGCTGTGGGAATACAGCATATGGAAGGGGAAGAGACGAAAGAGGTAATGAGAACCCTTTTGCGTCAGCGTGGCTTCACGGAAAAAGACATAGAACTGATAGAACTGTATGTCTATGCGGGGTATACCGAAAAGGATCTTAAGGATTTATTCACAGCTGAAGACCAAGGCTCGGACGAGTTATCGGAAAGTTCTCCCGAAGAAATAATAGAGAGGTTCATTGCCTTGATGAGAGGTATAGGACGCGAACAGTTCGAGAAGATACTCACGGGAGGCTTAATAGCCAGAGGAGATAAAAAAGCACTTATGGAAGAGCTCATGGAACAGGTGACTGATCCTTCGGGCAGGCTTATAACAGCGAATATACTGGAAGATAATATTTTCAACGATCAAGCAGCCGCTCTCCGGAAGATGACGGCTCGGGCCGGGCTTAATTTTTTTGACAGGCTGGCGGTCATCGATGCCATTAACGATCTTCTTGAGTATCAAAAAGTAGCCTTTGACGCTATAGTGAAAAACGCGCCATTGGAATGGCTTCTTGGTTTCAGTACAGGAGCTCCCGGAGTAAGAGCTTATCTAAAAAAGATATTACCCGGCCAGGTTCTGGGATATTCGCGCGAAGCGCTTTCCACGCTTGAGGGGACCGCGCTTATGGAGTATCTACTTCACGAACCTCTTTGTGCCAGAGTAGGGCATTATAAAGCGCGGAGGATACAGGAAGAGCTGTTCAAAGATTCTAATTACAGCGGAAAGGCGCAAGGAGTAGTCGGGGAAGCGCTCCGGGGCATAATAAGAAAGCTTTCAGACGAAAATATTTTTCCGGACTTGGCGGAACCCTCCGATATGGAAAGCTCGGATAAGATCGACCGCCGTACGGGACGCAGAATAAAAGACGGTCATTATATCAACCGGACGTTCAGCCGGTATCTTCTGTCCGTTAGCGGAGCGTTTTCCCGCGGTAAAGGTAATGCCGTGACCGAAGGCCCGAAGTTCAATATAGTCATCGATACCACGCTTCTGCCGCGGGAAGATGAAGAGCTACTGAGGAGCATGACAGAGTTTGCTTACGTAATACTGTCCACGGCGCAGCTTGACAATGTTCGGTACGTTTTTACCCGCGGAGCGATCCCGCTGGTAGAGGAAGATCTTACTAACGGTCTTAAGGATGATATCGCGCGGGCGCCGTCGGAAGAAAAGGTTCTGCGTATCCTTAAGGGGGCGCTCAGGGATATTGCCGGCGTGTCCGGTATAACATCCGGTGAGCTGGACCAAATTATCATGCGCCGCGTTTCCGAACGAAGGAGTCGGGATGATGAGGATAGCATAGAGATGCCGGTCATAACAAGTGAACTTGCCTCCTGGATGAACGCGAGGGGGCAGCTTATCGGGGAGAACCAGTATCCGGTGGTCATGTCCAGAGGCCGCCGTAACGATAACGGATCGGTTCCGATCTTGGATTATGAGTCCGCGGTAAAGGTCGCTCTGGCGAAAGGAGTCCTCGCTTTTTCACGCATGCGGATAAATAAAGGAGAGGAAGGCGCACGGGAGGAATATGAGAATCTGAAAAAAAATATTCTCCTAAGGATGAACGATCTCTACAGTGCCGTTCGCGGGGAAGATAACCCCGTTGAGATAACCGAGCATATTCTCGAACTTATGGTAGGAGAAGAAGAGATCCACAGGCTAAACAGGGCCATAGATCTTTATCTGCCGCCGGTTACCGTTGTACCCGTTCGCGATCTTAAGCTTTACCACGACCGCATTTGCCTATACCTGAGGGCTGCGTAAACATAAAAAGAGAAGATATTTCCTCATTATATCAATTAAGTTTTAGATTATTTCTTAAAAATTTATTATAATTGATCTGTTGAACGATATTTATTATCCAGATAACTGATAATACCGAAGGGAGGAGGAAAGTGAAAAAGGATAAAAAGCATAAAGGTCTAGATAAAAATCAAATCAAAGAAATAGAGGCAAGATTAAAAATGAGGCATAAAGAACTAACGGAAGAATTAGATAAATATAAAGAGGAACTTTCCGAAGAGGTCCCACAGAATTTTAAGGATGCACTCCCTTATAAAGAAGAAAAAGAATTGATCGAGGATATTGATAATATGAAGGAAAAAGAAATATTGCAGATCGAAAAAGCGCTCCAAAGGATTGGTGACGGAACTTTTGGATTTTGTGATGAATGTGGAAAGGAGATCAATATAGAAAGGCTTAAAGTGCTTCCTTATTCGCTGGAATGCGTAAAGTGTAAAGAGAAAAGGGAACAAGTTTAATTGTGTGATAGCAGAATACTATAGCCAAAAAGCAAAAATCGGGCAGTTACCAGGATAATATAATTGTTCTATAGAAGGTACTTTTAACCACTTCAGCCTTTTTCAGTGTTCCCTGAAAGGGAGTTTTTTAGATACGGTTTGAACTCGGGGCAAACGAAAGGGCAGTGGATTTGCTGCTGCGCTCTCCTGAGAAAATAAACGGCAATAGAAAGGCCAGTTACTTTTAATATCTCCGGTATTTAATGTCCGCCAGTTAATTTGATTATACCGGGGTGCCGCGTAGTTACTTGAGCCGAGTTGTTTTCATGATGTTTATATGGTAGTATCTTTAATATAATATTAAGAGAATGATATGTAAATCAAAGAGGTATTGATGGCCAAACAAGAGGCTAAAGTCAAGATAAGGGAG
>CAYMTI010000088.1:0-6018 GCA_964393315.1 uncultured Planctomycetia bacterium | reverse complement strand
ATATATTTTAACAAAATTAACGTTGGAATCACCATTTATATCTCACATATTATCATGTCTATGAAAGGCGGGGTAATAGAACTGTTAAGTTACGGTTTGGATAAAGGAAGCGAAATAGTGCTTGAAGTGGAAGGGATTGAACCGGATCTCTATATGGAAAAAATATTAAAAATGCGCGAATTAACGGGAGAACCGGTTTTTGTGGAGAAAAAGGACGCAGGGATCATTAATGACAGGCAGCAAGATAAGCCTTCGTACGGAGAAAACGTAACAGAAAAAGATATTACGATAGGTATAGTATCGGATCTTACACGGGGATTGAAACCCAAGTACTATATCGTAGGTAACGTTATTGCGGAAGAAATGATCAAGACAGGGGTTGATGCTGTTTTTCTTAATGTGAAAGACGCATCCGGGAAAGTTCTTGGACTTGATGTTTTTGATAGACCTTTTACCATGGCCGATCTGAAAGAAAAGAGTTCCGGGGAGCTGGAAGGAAAGGTCTTTTCTTCCGGTAACAGGATAACATTCAGGGTCAAAGGCCCGGCAGAGAGTATAGATACTTTTACTTCCCGGGTACTGAACATAAAGATACACGGTGAGGTGGTGTTTAAAAGGATCGTTTCTGACCCGGAATATTCTAAAACCGTTATTTTTGATCTCCTGCGTGAGGGAAATATGGCCTTGTATTTCAAAAAACTTCTGGATCGATATGATCTCAGCTTGGATATCAAAGCTGTTGAAAACGCGGAAGGTTTGAGGGATATGGATGGACAGATAAGGATGGATAAGAACTGGAGCCTGGCCGATATTTTTGACCTGGATCTGGAAGGACCGTTAAGTGTTAAGCTTGTTATCCGGGGTGCAAGAGCGGATGTAAGGGCTTTTATTTATGATATGGGTAATAACCCGGAAATAAAAACAAGAGATTCCATGGTAAATACCGGCGGGGCGGAGGCGCGCGAATTGAAAGTGAACGTCGCTGTCCCGGAACATATATATAAAGAGATATCAGAGTTAACAGGAATAAGCAATTTTATTTCAGGATTGGCTCTGCCCTGGGATATACGCCTTTTAAAGGTTAAGGGTAAAGATGCTTCGGAAATAAAGGATGAAGTCGATACCCTTACAAAAAGGGAAAAAGGTATGCTTATAATCCTCGATGAAAGCGCGTTTGATCTTAAGAAAGATACGAACGATGTGGTTAAAGAGATCTCCAAAATGATAGTTGAGGTTTCACGGACGTTCAGAAAGGACATTATTGAATTGTTATCGCCGGAAACAAAAAATTTGAATGCTTTATCTATAAGATCTCTCGAAGAGGGGCAGGTAAAAAATATAATGGGCATACTTGTCAGGGTTAACGATAGATGCCGATCGTACGAGTTGAGTGAGAAAAGTATACATCAGATGCGAATGGAGAACGCTTTTGCGGGACATAAAAAAAGAAGTAGGGATTCTTATCCGATGGGATATGATTTAGATCCTAAAAATAAAAATTATCTTGTCCATTATGCCGACGCGAGATCTTTTATGGATAATAAGCGATTTCTGGCTGTTCCGCCCGGATTGGAAATACAGAACAGGAGAATGCTCCAGGATGTTACCGCGGATAGGGATAAATATGTTGATAGGTTCTATATACTTAGCCCGGAAAAATATATGACCCGGAAAGAAAAGGATATATTTAAGGAAAGGATAATGGATATATGGATGCTTAAAGGGGTCGTGTCGTATGACAATATTGTAATACTCGATAGAAAAGATAAACCGTACACTACAAGCGATCTTTACGCGATGGTAACAGAGCGGTATGATACGGCTCGGGCGGGGAATAGCGGATTCAGGGTTATTTGTGGAGAGCTTGAATATGATAATACAAGCGCGGGTAAAAATATATTACAGCTGGAAATAGATAAAAAAGCAGAACATAATATCGATCAATATCAACTGTTTGTAAGTCTTATGAATATGAGAGGCGGTAGTATGGATGACCCGGACAGGCTTTATTCCAATTTGTTGGAAAAAGACAAAAAAGGTGTTTATATTTTTATGCCGGATTCACAGCCTGTCGATCTGGAAACCGAGATAAGGAAGTATTATGAGCTTTATAAAGAGGAAATATTGATCAAAGCGTAATTCTTGTTAAGGTTTAAAATAGTTAGCATTAAGGTGGTTGACTAAGGTAAAGATCTGTTTTATACTAAGCATGTGCAGTAAAATGTGAAAAAGCAAGAAATTGATACTGATTATTGTTCTTTTGTTTTTTGATGTTCAAACAATATATTGAAATACGTAGTAAAATAAAGGAGAAAAAAATGTTGGCGAGATATTCAAAGAGATCGTATTTTTTGAAATTTGTAAGTGTTATGCTTACCTTAACTTTCGTTTCCATGACCAGCGCGGTCGCTATCCCGGAAAAAAATATTGTTACGCCTCCGGAAAATAACGAGCATGAGCTGGTAGCGGTAGAGGATATCGGTGTCGCGATAGATTGCGGGACCATCAAGTCGAAATATGACGGAGACGGTAATAAGATAATCATCCACATTCAGGATGCTCATTGTAATTACGAGGCCCAGTCCAACATAAACAGGATACTGGATCAGGTCACTAAAGAATGCGGAATAAATATGATATCGGTGGAAGGTGCTGAAGGTCTAGTGGATACGGCATGGTTCAGGGCTTTTCCAGACGCTGAAATTCGTAAAGAGGTCGCCAACTACTTTATGAAAAAAGGTGAAATTACAGGTGTCGAATTTTTCTCCATAAACTCTGATTATAAAGGTACTATCTTTGGAGCCGAGACCAGGGACTATTACATAAAAAACTTAAAGTCGTTCACTGAAGTGTATCCTTATAAGGATTCTATAGAAAAATATCTCAAGAATCTTGAGGCGATCTCCAATAGATTAAAAACGGTGGTATATACTCCTGAATTGAAGGAACTGGATATTAAAATACGCAATTTTGATTCCAAGGAACTTGAGTTAAGTGATTTCGCTGCGTATCTTGCCCAGGCGGCGGCTAAAAACCATATTGAGATGAAGGATTACAAGGATTTCAATAAACTTCTTCAGACACTTGAGTATGAGGATAAAATAGATTTTGATATTGTTGATAAGGAAAGAAGCGATTATATAGACTCTCTCAGTAAAAAACTTGAAAAAGAGAAAATGGCTGATCTTGTAGCCCAGAGTATCAGATTTAAAAAGGGACATATAAAAGCCGTTGATTTTTACACTTATCTTAGAAATACGGCCAAAGAGCAGGATATAGATATTATCCACGAATATCCGAACCTGTTTTACTATTATATATATACCAAACTGTATGCCGGGATAAATAACGAAAACCTTTTCAAGGATCTCGATAATATACAATCGGCATTAAAGGAAAAACTTTTCAGGAACGATACCCAGAGAAGACTGGATAAATATTCGAAGATGGTCAGCATGTTCCGCGATCTTGTGAACATAGAACTTACTAATGATGATTACGATACTTTTAAGGAGTACAGGAATGAATTTTCACTGGAAGATGTTCTGAGATTTTTCAGTAACCTGTCGGAGAAATACGGGCTCGGCTATACCGTTGACATGCTCCCATCCCAGATAGAGGATAATATCCCTAACATGATAGGATTTTATGAGATAGCGATGAAAAGGGATAAGGCCCTTATAGATAATACATTAAAAAGGATGGAAGAAGAAGGTAAAAACAGGTGTGTGCTTATCGCGGGGGGGTTCCACACAAGGGGGATAAAAGATCTTTTGGAAAAGCAGGGTGTTTCTTATGTCGTGGTCACTCCAAAAATAACAAAGGACGTTGAGACTCCTTATATAAAGGTGTTGACGAATCAAAGAACGAGTCTTGAGGATATAATAACCGAAAGCGCGGCGATGCCGGGAGTTAAGGTTAACGCTTCCAGGGAGGAGATAGTCCGTCCCAAGGGGCAAATGCTGGCGCCTTTGAACAAGGTATTCTACACCATTAATCTTTTACTGAAAGATAGAACTGAATTGCAGGAAATATCTGATCAGATAGGGGAGGTCGATGGAAAGACCCTTATATCAGCGACAGAAGAGACGTATGAGGAGATAGTATCAAGTATTGTGGCCGGGTGGTTGATGAAACAAAAAGATAATGAAAACATAACAGAGGAAGATTGGGATGATCTGGTAGCGAAATGGAAGAATCTGAGAGGAGTTTTTCAGAAAAAAACAGAAGGCCTGGATGATGCGCAGCTCGATGAAAAAATAATATCTTCAGTTATCGAAGCTTTTGATAATATTTTCGCTTCACCCGGGACTAACGCTGTAAGGCTTGTAGGGGAATTTGACGCTTATGAAAATATGACTCCCGCGCAAGCGCAGGGGATGAACGATGTTATAGGTTCTCTCATGGAAAAAGGTGAGGGAAACGGGTATGAATCGCCTGTTGAAGTTGAAGTATTTACCAGGAACGAAAGTACTGGTGCTGTCCAGAAGGGGAAATTAGAAATAGTACGTCTCAATGATTTCAGAGAGGCAATAGAAGAATATAATACGCAAAATGATATCCATATACCTACGGATGTTATGGTACACCCTGGAACAGGAAAGGGACAGTATGTAAGGATGTATATCGATTCCAGAATGTTCGGAGCTCTTGATCTGGACCAGATAAGAAGACTGGCGAATCATGAGTATTACCATATTGTTAATCCGGAAAAGTCCGAAGCTGACGCCATTAGATCTTTTGATGATGATGTTACTGATATACGGGATGCTTTCACGGCAGCAGAAAAGGTACGGTTGGATCAGAAAAATGCTGTTAATAAGAAACTCTTGGAGCACGCGCAGGCTATGAGTACAGCGGCAAGTTCAGGTACGGGGCCGGAAGTTGTCATAATAGTGACTACTTCTCAGGCCGAGGCTGATTTCTGGCAGGAAAGGCTTACAGGGGAAGATAACAGGCACGGGGCCGGTACGGTCGTGAAAAAAGACGCGATAGTTCTGGCGATCACGGAAGAGAATTGGGAAAAGGGTGCTGGGAACGGATTGGGTACTTTGAACGGATATGTCCAGGCCGCTAGAAAAGCCGCCGATTTCGGGCTTCTCGGCGCTCTCAGAGCTAACGCGGATATAGAGAAACTGGTTCCGGCTTTTATGGATTATTGTAAAGGAAAAACTTCATTTATGTATCATACCGCCGGAAAAGGTACTAGGACAGCGCCTATACCGGGTGCGGAGATAAATTCCAAGCCTAGCATAAAGCTGCCTCGTATGGTTGATATAAAAGGTAAAAAAGAACCCGTTACCATACTCGAGTCGGTTTTAATGCAGACTAGCATTTACGCGCCTTCCAGAACCGATCGTATGGGGGTTTTCTGGGGGGATCAGGTAATAGTAAACGAAAATGATGTAGCTTTTGACAGAGACCATCATGTTGAAATATTCGGGCAGCTTGTGCCTCTTGATGAGGATATCAAGGCTTATGGTGTTTTGCTTCCCGGAGAGAACGGGGATTGCAAGCAGCGGGAGAAACTGCCACTGGAAGAAGTGAAGGAATTGCTCCCGCCAAATGAGGAAAATGCTTATAAGAGCATAGGGTCTTTCACTGTTTCATTAGCTTTTTTGAACTCTCTCATCGATACGGAAATTGATACTTTGAAAAAAGGCAAAGGTTCATTGGATACCGACCCGGATTGGTGGCAGCCGCTTACTTCTTCTCGTGATGAGTATATAGCCATGATGGCGAAAAAAGGTAAAGAAGCTGATGTTTCCGGAGCTCAGTGGGATAAAATGAATAAAATGTGGGATGTTTTTGTCTCATCAGACTCTTTTAACTCCTCAGGTCTCAGCAGAAAAGTAGGATTTACGGATGTCGGGGAAAATTCTTACTGGTGGGATTATGGCCAGAACAAGTTCTTTTTAAATAACATGCAGCTTTTGACCAGGCATGATCCTGAGGGCAGAGCCGCGAGGATATTTTTCGGAGTTACCGGACCTATGGCCCTGGACGCTGATAGTATCA